>JAFGTO010000255.1 GCA_016934095.1 Candidatus Glassiibacteriota bacterium | reverse complement strand
ATCTGCTCCAGGCTGCTGTTGCTGAAAGCCAGGCGCAGCTTGTCGCCCCCGGCCCCATCCGCGTGGAAAGGCGCCCCGGTAACAAAAGCCACCTTGTTCCTGATACTCTCCTTCAGCAGGGCCTCGCTGTCCATGCCCGCAGGCAGGGCCACCCAGACGAAGAACCCTCCGGCCGGGCGCGACCAGCTCACCCCCTCCGGCATCCCTGCCTCGAGCGCCCCGAGCATGGTCCTGCACTTCTGGGCGTAGATCGGGCGCATCCTGGCGGTATATTCCTTTACCGCGCCGCAGTCCAGGTAGTCGGCGGCGATCACCTGGCTCAGGCTGCTGCTGCAGGCATCCATCCCCTGCTTGGTCAGCTCGCAGCGGGAGACCACCCCGGCCGGCCCGGTCATCCAGCCCAGGCGGATCCCCGGCGAGAGGATCTTGCTGAAAGTGTTGACCAGGACCACCCGGTTGTCGGTGTCCCGGCTTTTCAGGCTGCGGTAGTCCGCCGGGGAACCCTTGAAGTAAAGCTCGAAATAAGGGTCGTCCTCGACAACCATCAATGAGAACCGGCGGCAGATCTCATACAGCTCATCCCGGCGGGACTGGGTCATGGTGATGCCCGAGGGGTTCTGGAAAGTGGGGTTGGTATAGAGGAACTTGACCCGCTTGCCTCCGGCCTGCAGGGCTGCGAGCTTTTCCTCAAGCTCCGGGACGACCAGTCCCTTCTCGTCCATCCTCACCCCCACCAGCTCCACCCCGTAGCTGACAAACACCGCCAGGGCGCCGATGAAAGTGGGCAGCTCCACCAGCACCACATCGCCGGGGTCGCAGAACACCCTGGTCAGCAGCTGGATCGCCTGCTGGGCCCCGGTGGTGGGCAGGATCACCTGGCCCGCGGTATCCACTCCGGCGGCGGAGACATAGCGGGCGATGCTCTCGAGCAGCGGGGGGTAGCCCCCGGTCGAGCCGTACTGCAGGGCGGCGGCCCTCTTGCCTGCATCCCAGGCATCCATGATCCGGCGGATGTCCTCGAAAGGAAAGTGCTCCGGGTCCGGCATTCCCCCGGCCATGGAGATGATCCCGGGCGCGCCCGCCAGGCTCATCAGCTCGCGGATCTTGCTGCTCCTCAGGCGGCTGCCGGCGGAGCTGTAAAGCGTGTCGAAATCCATGTCAGATATCCCTCTTGTCGATTACTCGCTTGGCTTTGCCTTCGCTGCGGGGCAGGGTCCTGGGCTCGACCAGTTTCAGCTCGACACTCAGTCCCAGGGTTGATTCGATGGCCCGCTGCAGGGTCAGGTGGTGCTCGCGCAGGCGGCGCATCTCATCGTGAAAAAGCGTCTCGCTGACTTCCACCTGGATCTCCAGCCGGTCCATGCTGTTCACCCGGTCCACCACGATCAGGTAGTGCGGCTCCACGTGGTCTGCCTCCAGCAGCACGGACTCGACCTGGCTGGGGAAGATGTTCATCCCCCTGATGATCAGCATGTCGTCCGTGCGGCCGGAGAGCTTGGCCATGCGCATGGTGGTGCGGCCGCAGGAGCAGGGCTCGGTGATCAGCCGGGTCAGGTCCCTGGTGCGGTAGCGCAGCATGGGGAAAGCCTCTTTGGTCAGGGTGGTGATCACCAGCTCGGCCGGGCGGTCAGAGTCCGGGTCCACCGGCTCAAGGGTCTCCGGGTCCACCAGCTCGGCCAGGAAATGGTCTTCCTGGACGTGCATCCCGTCCTTCCGGTAGCATTCGCCGCTGAAACCGGGGCCGATGACCTCGCTCAGGCCGTAGTTGTCGGTGGCGTGGATGTCCAGGCCGGCCTCGACCTTGACCCGCATCTGCTCGCTCCAGGGCTCGGCTCCGAAGAGTCCGATATTCAGGTCCAGCTCTTCCGGGGTCAGCCCGATCTCGCGAATGGTATCGCCGATATAGAGGGCATAGCTGGGGGTGCAGACCAGCGCGGTGGTGCCGAAATCCTGCATGATCTTGATCTGGCGGCGGGTGTTGCCGCTGGAGGCCGGGATCACCCTGGCCCCCACGCGCTCCATCCCGTAATGCAGGCCGAACCCCCCGGTGAACAGGCCGTAGCCGAAAGCGATCTGGGCGGTGTCCTCATCGGTCACCCCGGCGGAGGTGATAAAGCGGGCGCAGAGGTCGCTCCAGGTCTCCAGGTCCTTGCGGGTGTAGCCGACCACCGTGGGGTTGCCGGTAGTGCCGCTCGAGGAATGCACCCGCACCACCTCTTTCTTGGGCACGGCGAAAAGGCCGAACGGGTAATTGTCGCGGAGGTCGGCCTTGGAGGTAAAGGGCAGCTTGCGCACGTCCTCGAGCTTCCTGATGTCATCCGGCTTCACTCCCGCGGCATCCATCTGCTTGCGGTAATGGGACACCCGCTGGTAACAGTATGCCGCCACGGACTGCAGGCGCTCGAGCTGGAGCCTGGCCAGGCTTTTACGGTCCATGCACTCGAATTCAGGCTGCCAGGTACGGTTGATCAGTTTTTTCTTGGCCATGGTCCCTTTGCATTTGAAGAAGTTCAGGGTAATCGGGCATGAAATAGTAATCTGTCAGATACCAAAACACAAAAGCAGTCGCTGCACGAGGGCACCAAGGCGGTGCTTTGGCCCTCCTGCCCGCCGGGCGGACTTCAGGGTGCGGAGAAAAACCCGCAGCCTGCCAGGGGCTGGCAGACCTCCGCCTGGCTGGACTTTCCGAGCGGGGCGTAATAGTCGCGCTCGAGCCTGGCCAGCAGCTCTCCGACCGCAAGCTGGTGCGCCAGGATGACCACGCATCCGCCGAGCCCGGCCCCGGTCAGCCGCGCCCCCAGCACGCCATCGATCTCCAGGGCGAGATCTACCAGCCGGTCGATCTCGGGCGTGCTCACCCGGTAGCCGCCGGGAAGCAGATGGAGAAATTCCCGGCTTGCCGGCAGTGAATCCAGGGTTTTTCTGTCCAGCGAGCTTTGCCAGGGTATACGCCCGGAGCCGTCCGGGGCGCTCACCCGGTCCCCGTCATGGGAGACGTTCATCAGCTCGCCGAACGCCTCGATCATTCCGCTTTCCAGCACATCGGCGGCCATCCGGCTGCGCAGGCATTCGCTGATCCCGAAAAGGCACACATCGCGGATCGGGTAACCCTGCTCCGGCTCGAGATGGGTCTGCCAGAGCTTGCGGAGGGTCTCGCCGTGGCGGCTACCCACCAGGGCCTCCACCTCGTTGCGGCTGACCGCGACCGGCAATTCGAGCAGCAGCTCCAGTACCTCCAGCTCGCTGCAGGCCAGGCAGGCCGGGTTGATATCGCGCAGCCGATGGATCTTCTCCAGGCCGGGCCGGCCCTGGAGCAGGCTGCACAGGAGCAGGAAGCCGATTTCATAGCTGGCGATCCGCTCGTTAAAAGCGTTGCGGCTGCTCTCGCTTTTCGGGCTGATAATCAGGCTGTTGCAGAGGATCGCCCGGTACTCCTCGGGAAAGCTGAGGTAGTCCACCGAAAACGGGAAGAACCCGATGTTGGTCACCTTACCCTGGCGGCTCAGCAGGATGGCGGCGTGGTCGCCCTTGCCGCCCCGGGTCCCGACATACCACTCCGCGGCGCCGCAGTGGTCGATCAGGGCCTGGTCATCCAGCTCGATCCGGTTGAACCGGCAGAACAGGCGGGCGGTGGCCACTACCAGCGCGCTGGAGCTGCTCAGGCCTACGGCCATCGGCATGTTGCTGACCATAAAAGCGTTCATGCCTTTGAACGAGCTGGGGGGCAGATCTCTTTCGCGCCAGAGCAGGTCGCTGAAGTAGCAGGCGCCGGCACGCACGTAGTTGCTCCAGTCGCCGCTCAGGCCGCGGCGTGCCAGGGAGGCCAGGTTCTTAGCGGTCCAGTCGTCCCAGTCCTCAACCGGGATCTCGGGCATTTCTTCGGAAATGCGGAAATTCCGCGGCGGGAAATGGGGGTTGCGGTTCGCCAGGAACACCTGGTCGTCATCCCGGGGGGAGGCCGCCACCACGGTCTCCTTGACCGCAATGGGGTTGACCGCCCCGCCGCGGTGGTCGACATGCATGCCGATCAGGTTGACCCTGCCGGGGCTGCGGACCAGGGTTACGGGCCCGGAGTCGCCGAAATTTTCCCGGAACCCTTCCAGCGCCTGGCGCAGCAGGTCCGAGTGCTCATCGATCCGGTGCCTGTCCGTTCCGATATATTGATAAAATTGCGGGTCGAGGGTCCCCTCTTCCAGGGCTTTCAGCCACTGGGAGCACCTCAGCCGCCCGGCGGCTGGCTCCATGCTAGTCCTTTCGCTCCACTGTCTCGAAGCTCTGGCGGAGCTTGGCGATGTGCTTCGGCGGGAGAACCCCGCGCCAGGAGGAGTTGGGATAGACTATCGAGTGCGGGCCGATAACCGTGCCGGGATTGAGCACGCTGTTGCAGCCGATATCGGTGTAGTCGCCGAGGACGGCGCCGAACTTGACCAGGCCGGTATCTATCGGCCCCTCGGGGCCTTTGACCGTAACGTTGGTCCAGGTAAGCTTGACATTGGAGATCTTGACCCCGGCGCCCAGGTGGGCCTTGTACCCGAGAAGGCTGTCGCCCACGTAGGCGAAATGGGGCACGTTCGCCGAGCTGTGCAGGATGCAGTTCTTGCATTCGCAGCTGTTGCCCACCACCGAGCCCTCGCCCACGATCACGTTCTGGCGGATATAAGCCCCGGAGCGGACCTGGCAGCCGGCCCCGATAATGGCCGGCCCGAGGATCACCGCGCCGTGCTCGAGCACCGTGCCCGGGCCGATCTGCACCTTTTCACCGACAAAGGCCCCCGGGCTGACCTCGGCATCCCGGTGGACACCCGGCACGAGGTTCTGCTCGATGGTCTCCGCGATACGGGGGATCGCCTCCCAGACGTACTCGATACCACGGTAAATCCCGGGGAAAGGGGCCTTATCCAGGTCGAAAAAATCGGTCGGTGCGAACACTTTATTACTCCTCCATGCCTGCCGTATCGGTTATCTCATGGGACTTGAGCAAGTCGAGCACCTTGCCGTGCAGGGTCTCATTGGCCGAGCAGACAATGTTGTAACGGTTTCCCACTTTTTCCGAGAAGCTGACCGGCAGGCCCTCGAAAGTGGTCACCCGGCAGCCCGCGCGCTCGGCGACTGCCATGCCGGGGAAAATATCGGTATGGGGCTGCTTGTGGGCGAAATAGACATCCACCTTGCCGCTGGCCACATCGCAGAACCCCGAGGGGCCGCCGTTGGGCAGGATGAACTTGACATCCCGGAAAAGGAACTTGAACCGCTCCACCGCCGGATACATGTAATGCGGCTTCATCAGATAGGTCTCCAGGAAAGCATCCTTGAGATTGTCTGTGGAGTTGGGTTTTACAGCCTCGACACCGGTCAGCTCCCGTTCAACGAACCGGCCCAGGTAGGCGAGCCTGGTGTCGCAGAAAACCACCTCGGCCCCGGAGCAGTCCACCACCGCTGCGGCCAGGGGCTCGGCCATTTCCGCCCTGGCCGGGCGGGTATAGATCGCCAGCGCCGAATACCAGAAAGCGGGGATGTTGCGCTTGTACAGCAGGCTGCCGTCAAAAGGGTCGCTGACAAAATAGATCGGCCGGTCGTATTCCACCTCAGGAGCGCAGCGCGGCTCTATCTTCTGCGAGCCGACCTCCTCGCTGAGGACCACCGCATCGATCCCGCGCTCGGCGAGCTGCTCGATGAAGAAATCCTCGAGCTCCTTGTCCACCCGCAGGGTCTCGGGGTCCCAGTAGCGGTAGCTGCCCTCCGTGCTGTCGCGCTGATCCACCACTTCCGCCCCTTTCTGCTGAGCCATCCCGCTTACCCGACGTGCGGCCTCAGCTCCCAGCTCCAGGGCCAGCCTTACCCAGGGAGACGTTTTGTTGATATCGAACATTCAACCCTCTCCGGTTTATCCAGGTTCACTATAATACGTAATAATGCTCAGGATTAACAATTGCCGGGAATGCCATGTCTGTTCCGCCTCGCCCGCCGAAAAATCATAATTCTCGATCTTTCGATGTCTCCAGGCCGTTCTCCCGGGAGCGACAACTTTCCGGGTTTTCCCTGCCTTCGGGCAACCGCCGGATTGAAGACTCTCCTTGAGCCAAGCCGCGGGGAATGCTCTCGGTCGTTCAATTCCGGGTGTTTTCTACGCAGCCTGACAATTATAACTCAAAGCAGGCCCGTGTAAATTACTAGCCATTATATCACTTAGAAAGCCATAGAGCAAGGGTTTTTGAGGTTTTACCCGCACCTCCGCAGGCGCGCTGAGAAGAATCCAGCCGCCTGCCGCCGATACCGGCTGCTACGGTCCCGTCAACAACCCCCGCGAAACCGCTGGAATCTTGCATTGACGATCCGCCCGGGCATGCTGCATTTAACTGGTGAGTTTCGGGCAAACGTTGCCTCCGGCCGGTTCGGCGCATCAGCCGAAAGGCCGTGTCTTTAGCCGACGCTTAAAACCTCTCGGCCAGGCTGAGGTGGAGCCTGCCCTGTCCCAGGCCCCGCTCCGGGTCGAACCCCACGGCGATGCCCACCAGTCCCAGGCGGCTCTCCAGTTGGAGGCCGGCGCCGATCCCCTGGAGGGCCTGGGTGCGCCAGCCCGGCTCTTCCGGTACCGGCCCTGCCCCGGCCGGGGTGCGTGAAGCCGGCACCTGCGCTGCGCCGATGTCATAGAAGACAAACAGCCGCGAGTTCTCCCCAGCCAGGTAGCGGTATTCCAGGTTGGCCCAGGCCACTTTCCTGCCGCGCCAGGCCTCCTCGACATGTCCACGCACGGTGGGCCGGGAGCCATCCCCTGCGGCCCCGCCGATCGGCAGGCGCGCATGGTAGGGTATCTCGCCCACGCCTGAGCGGCCCACGGAGACCTGGGCGTAGCCCACGCCGAGCGCGGCCAGGTGAGGCGTGCGCCCCAGCGGCAGGTAGCAGGCCCCGTGCAGGCTGAGCCTCACCTCGCGCAGGTCCCTGCCCTCGAGCCTCCTCCGGCCGGCCGCGGCGCTCGAGCTCAGCTCCAGGCCGGAAGCCGGGTTGAGCGGCCGCAGCACGCTGGACCAGTCCAGGGTCCCGCCCACAGACCAGTGGCGCGAGCTCTCGGCTCCGGGGTAAGTCTCGCTGCCCGGGCTGGTCTTTTCATAAACTGCGGCCAGGCCGAGCTCGAGCCGCTCGGTAAGCCTTTTGGCCAGCCTGACCCGGCCGCTGCTGGTGGTGTAAGTGGAGTCGCGCACCTGCTGGCCGTAGCCCGCCTCCAGCGAAAGGTCCAAACCAGGCAGCCAGGGCTCGCGGTATTCGAGCTGGAGGCTCGACCAGTTTTCGCGGGGCCGCTCCCAGTCGACCAGGCAGGCCCGGGCCGTGCCGAAAAGGTTGCCCAGGTGCAGGCGCACGAACCCGGCCAGGGAGGATGGGCCGGCCCCCCTGCCGGAGCCCAGGGCCGCCTCGACCCGGTTGGCCGGGAGCTCCTCGAGGTGCAGCTCCAGGTCCACCCGGTGCGGGTTGGACGTGGCCAGGACCAGCGGCCCGGCCGCTGTCCTGAAAAGCCCCGAGCGCAGAAGGCGGCGGCGCGCGGAGCTAAGCCCGCTTTCGCTGTAGGACTGTCCCGGCACGAGCCGTGAGAGCTTTTCCATCACCTCCGGCCTGGTATGCTCGGCCCCGCTGAAAGTAACCATGCCCAGGCTCACCGGGCGGCCCATCTCCACCTGCACGGCCAGGCCCAGGCGCGAGTCTTCGAGGAGCTCCACCTCGAGGATACGGACCGCACAGAAAGGATGGCCCCGGTCGGCGTAGTACCCGACCACCCGCCGCAGGATTCTCTCGACCGCCCTGTCCGAGGCAGTGACGCCCTCGAGCGGGCCGAGACTCCGCCTTAAAGCTTCCTGCTGCCTGGCGTTCAGGCCGGGAAACCCGAGCCTGCCGAGGCGGGTGGGCGGCCCCTGCTCGACCCGCACCGCCAGGCGCTTGCCGCTTTTGCCCGGCCCGCCGGGGAGCCACTCGACACGCTCGAGGCGGGCCCGGTGGTAACCCAGGCCGGCATGCAGCTTCCTCTGGAGCGAGTCGAGCACCTCCGGCACCGCAGCGCACTCGACAGAATCCGGCAAGCCCGTGCGCAGAGTGTCCTCCTCAAGCGCACCGGTGCTGCGGAAGACGACCTGGTCCCTGCGGATGTATCCCGCCGGGGCCTGCCGCCCGGAGCCGTGGAGCGGCCCGCCCGACAGCAGGAGCGGTCCCAGGAAAAAGATGAGCTTATGTAATTCGCGCGTTTTCATCGGTCAGACAGCCCGGCACCTTTGTCAGAAGAAATATTTCATCTCCGCCCTGCCATAGTGGGTGAACCTGCCCAGGAAATAGTCGGTGCGGCCGGTGTAGCGCACGTGCAGCAGCATCCTTTCTCCCGGCTCGACACTGGCCGCCGCAGTCGCCTCGTAGCCGGTGCCTGAGCGCGCCAGGCCCAGGATCTCCACCAGCCTCACGTCCTCGCGGTCGCTGCCCGAGACGTGGTTGACCCTGGCCGCGGCCTCGAGCCGCCCGCTCCCGCCCAGGAAGCGGGTCAGCCCGGCTCCCGTACCGAGCTTGAGGTAGCGCGAGTCCGAGGACCTGACTTTCAGCCGCTCGACATCCAAATCCAGGGTGGCGCGCCAGGAAGTGCCGAAATTGGCGATCAGGCTGTTGGTGAGGCCGGCTTTTTTCACCGAGCTGGCGCGCATGGCCAGGTCGCGCCGGAAGCTCTTTCCGACTGCGGCGGTAGGGTCCCATTCCACAGAAGATGACAGCGGCACGCGCAGCTGCAGGCGCAGGGTCCTTTCACCGTTTTCCTCGAAGCCCTGCTCGAACCTCCGGTCGAAGCGGGTGGTCCAGAGCAGCTCCAGGCGGCTGTAGACCTTGGGGCCGGCCCAGTGCACGGTAAGGTCGGTGTTAATCCGGGTATGGCGCATCAGGGCCTGGTCCCTGTCGTTCAGTGCCGAGGGGAAAAGCAGGTAGAGCTTCCACTTGTCGCTCAGGGTATTCTCGCGCTCGAGCTGCACGGTGCTCCCCACGGTGATCCTCTCGACCACCCTGCCGGCGGAGTCGACCCAGGAGGTGAGGTCCAGGTTCTCCCGGGAAGTGAGCCTGAGGCTGGCCGCCTGGCGCGGGTCGATCTCCGCCGGGGCCAGCTCGCGGCGGTAGGTGCCCTGGGCCTTGCCCACGTAGGTGCCATCCTCGAGGTATTCCCCCTCGTCCGGGTATCTCTCGGGCAGGTAGCGGACAAGCTGGCGCATCGAGGAGCCGTGGGAGATCTCGTACAGCAGGTGGGATTGCAGGGCCCCGGCGAAATTGCCGGAGGAGACCTCCAGCCTCCCTGCGGTCAGGCCGGTACGGCCGAGGCCGGAGTCCCGGTAAGTTTTCCGCCTGTGTCCAAGGCGGCCGCCGAGGCGGAAAGAGCCCCTGCCCTGGTAGCTGAAGTGGGTCTGGCCGGAAAACGAGTGGCTGAAAGGCTCCCAGGGCCGGCCCGGCGACCCTGTGTCGAGCTCCTCGAGCTGGTCGGTGCTGCGGCGGGTGAGCAGGATGCCTGTCTCCAGGCGCGGGGAAAAACTGGCGGTGAGCGCCTGGCTCAGCTCCAGGTAGCGGGTGCCCCCGGGCTCAGTGGAGCTTCCGGGGTCGGTCCGCTCCTCTCGCTCGAGGGTGAAACGCTGGGAGAGGATCCCCCGGCGCCCGGAGACCTCGGCATTGCTGCGGCGCCGGTAACTGACGGCCGGCCCTGCCTGGGAGGCCGAGTCGCCGCCGAAACGGAGCGAGTGGATATTGAGGTGGCTGAAACCGGCGCTGAAAGCGCCGGAGGGCTCGAAGCTCACCGCATAGCTGCGCCTGTCCGCATTTTCGCCGCTGGTGCGGGCCAGGCGGCCGTAACCGGCCTCCAGGGCCAGCCCCCTGTCCAGCTCGACCCGGCTCCCCGCCTCCTCTACCCGCTCGCCGTGGTCCGCGGCCACGGTGCCGGGCTGTGCGGGCAGCAGGTGCCAGCGCCGCTCGAAGTCCGCCTCGTACCTCCGGCCCTGGAAGCTGAACCCGCCCTGAACTTCTGAGCTGCTGCCCCAGAGCGAGAGCCGCGCCGGCAGGCCCGGCAGGCCCAGGGTGTCCAGGCCCGCAAACAGCTCGTGCGCAGTCCTTACCGGCCTGCCTTTCCCGCTGTAGAGGTTGTCGGTGCGCCTGAGCAGGGCGCCCTCGCCGGCCAGCCTCAGGTGGGCCAGCGGAGTGAGCTCGAAAGCCAGGCCGGTGCGGTCCTCGCGGGCCGGCGGGCTGAATTCGCCGACCGGGTCATGGTCGCCCAGGCCCTCGCCCAGGTAGCTGTAGCCCCCGGAGACCGGGTCGAACTTGTAAGCTCCCCGGAAATCGCCCACCTCGCGGAAAGTAACCATGTAGTCGCCCCTGCCCGGGCCGACGTACTCGAAATAAGGGTTCCCGGTCTCCTCCCCGCGCATCAGGTACAGGCCCTTGCCATCTCCCAGGTAGCGCACCCCGGAAAACACCAGGCTGTCCCCGGACAGACCCCGGCCGGACAGGTATTCCAGCTCTTCCGGGGTGAAGTCTTCTCCCAGGGGGCTGTTCTCCAGGTCGGACTCCCGCAGGAAATACCCGCGCACGCTGCCGACCTTTCCCGCGGCCCCGCCGGTTACGCTGTAGAGGGACTTCTTGAAAGTCTGGCTGACATACTCGTAGTCCACCTCGATACGGCTCTCCGCGCCGATCAGGTGCCGCTCGGTGAATGTCAGGGTGCCCTGGATGTAGTCGACAACATAGTCCTGCCGCACTCCCCGCCTCATCAGGCCGCCGTCCAGGTAGACCCGCTCCGTGCCCGCCAGCACGTGCACCGGCTCCCCGTTCTTGCCGGTCATGGCGTACGGTCCCTGGAGCCCCTCGCGGCCGTTGAAGCGCAGGCTGTGATAGGTGCCTCCGCTCAGCGCAGCCCCGGCGCCCAGGGTGTAATTTTCACCTTCGAGCCTGCCCTGGACCCCGTCCAGCTTGCGCTCCAGCCTGGCGAAGCGGAAACCATCGAGCCGGAAGTCGTAGTCGCCGAGCGAGACCCTGCCGTGCGGCGAGCTGAGGGTGACGCTGATCTCATCGAGCTGGCGCAGCTCGGCGCTGCGGCCCTCGGGCACCAGGGGCAGGTCCTGGTCGTTGAGGCGCAGGGAAAGCCGGGTCTCCGGCGAGAGCTTGCCGTCGACCTCGATCATCAGGTT
>JAFGTO010000025.1 GCA_016934095.1 Candidatus Glassiibacteriota bacterium | reverse complement strand
CGAGCACCCGCTCTGTCTCGAAGACATCGAGGCTGGCCAGGGCCGCAGCCGCAGAAAGGGGGTTTCCTGTGAACGAATGCCCGTGGTAGAAGACCCCGGGCTTCTCGGCGGTACCAAGGAAACGCCGGTAGACCTGCTCGGTGGTCAGGGTGGCCGCCATGGGCAGGTACCCGCCGGTGAGTCCCTTGGCCAGACAGAGGAAGTCCGGCCGCACGTCCTCGTGCTCACAGGCGAACATCCTGCCCGTGCGTCCGAACCCCGTGGCCACCTCATCGGCGATCAGGTGGATGTCGTAACGGCTGCAGAGCTCCCGCACCCCGGCCAGGAAACCCGGCCCGGAGGTGATCATGCCGCCCGCTCCCTGGACCAGCGGCTCGATGATCAGCGCGCAGGTCTCCCCTGCAGCGTCCTGCAGCAGCTCCTCCAGCGAAATCAGGCAGTGTTCGAGGTACTCCGGCCTGGAGCGGCCCGCTGCGCAACGGTAATAATAAGGGTACCCGGCAAATTTCACCGGGAACACCAAGTCGCGGAAAGCGCTGTGAAACAGGTCGATACCTCCCACGCTGACACTGCCCAGGGTATCCCCGTGGTAAGCGTTGCGGAAAGAAATGAAGCCTTTTTTCTTCCTCTCGGCCGGGTCGGGGCTGAGCTGCCGGTACTGGTAAGCCAGTTTAAGGGCGACCTCGACCGCAGTAGAGCCGTTATCGGAAAAGAAGACCCGGGTAAGCCCCTGCGGGGCGATCCCCACCAGCCTCCCGGCCAGGGCGGCGGCCGGGACGTTTCCCAGGCCCAGCATGGTGGAATGGGAGATCTTTTCCAGCTGTTCGCGGACCGCCCGGTTGATTTGCGGATGGTTGTGGCCGTGGACCGTTACCCACAGCGAGGAGACCCCGTCCAGGTAGCGGCGGCCTTCGGTATCGATCAGCCAGGAGCCTTCACCCCGCTCGATTACCGGGGCCGACTCCTGCGGCCAGCCGAGCATCGGGGTGAATGGGTACCAGAGCGGATTATCGCTTCCTGGTTTTGCGGACCTGCGGCTCTCAGCTTCCCGTCCGATCTCGCCCTCCCTGGTAATAGGGTTCGAGGCCCAGATCCTCGAGCATTTGCAGGTCGTCCGGGACACTTCCGCCTTCAGTCGTCAGGTAGTTCCCGATGAGGATGCCGTTGGCGCCCGCCCGGAAGATCATCGGCTGCATCTGTCCCAGGTTGACCTCCCTTCCGCCGCAAACAATGATGTCCTTGTCCGGCAGCACCAGGCGGAACATGGCGATAATGCGCAGGCACTCGTGCGGGGTCAGGCGGCAGACATTTTCCAGCGGGGTACCCGGGATCGGGTGGAGGAAATTCAGCGGCACGCTGTCTACTTCCAGGGCCGCCAGCTCGAGGGCCAGGGCCACCCGCTGGTCCGGGCTCTCTCCCATGCCGAAAATGCCGCCGGAACAGACCCGCAGCCCGGCCGCCCGGGCCAGGCGCACCATTTCCACCCGGTCCTGATAGCTGTGCGTGGTGCAGATCCTGGGGAAAAATTCCCGGCAGGCCTCGAGGTTATGGTGGAAGCAGTCCAGGCCTGCAGCCTTGAGCCTCTCCAGCAATCGGGGTTCCACCCGGCCTAGGCTGGCGCAGCGCTGGATACCGCTGCAGCGGTCGCCGATCTCTTTCAGTGCAGTCTCGACGGTGGTTAGCTGCCTCCCGTTGCCCAGCGACCGGCCGCTGGTAACGATGGAGAACTCGCCGGCGCCCGAGTGCCGGGCATTCACTGCGGCCTCGATCAGCCGCTCCGCCGGCAGAAGCGGGTAGCGCTCGACCCGGGTACCGTGGCGGGCGCTCTGTGCACAGAAAGCGCAGTCCTCAGGGCAGCCTCCGCTACGGGCGTTGACAATCGAACACAGGCGGATGCGGTTTCCGCTGTGGCTGCGGCGCAGGCGATCGGTTACCGCAATCAGAGCGCCGAGTTCCAGGCTTTTGTCGGCGAGCACCAGGCGGGCTTCGCGCTCTCCCAGCCTGCCCCGCTCTTCCAGGGCCCGTTCGATAGTTGCGAGGGTGCCTGCTGCCAACGTTCTTTCCGTGGTTAAAGAACCTGTAAGGGATCGGCCTGCCGTTCCTGCCGGGGATTCCCAGACCGGGTACCCCGCCGATAAAAGTGGAAAGAAATATATATATACCTCCCAAAATAGTAAACATTAAAGGGCCGTCGAAAGAAATTACAGGGAGGGCGGATACGCGGCTCCGCCGCTGCGGGGTCCGGTGAGACCGGTGGGCGCATTCACCGCGGCTTGAGGATTTTCCGACTCTCCGGCGAATTCTCCGCGGCGGTCCAGAAACCGAAAAAGATTGACTGGAAAAGCGTACAGGGTATAAATTGTCAAACTTAAGAGACAAGGGACGTGCCGGTAAAAATCTCAAGAGCAGCTACGCTCTGGAATGAAAAACAGACCCTCAGGCCGAAACCCCGAAACGCTAGCGGCGGAATTACTCCGGACACTGGAGCGCAGCGGCATAAAGGCCAGGATACTGGCTGTCAGCCGCCTGGGTGAGCTGGAGAAGGAAATCGAGAAAAAGTACCGGGAGGGTCTGTTTGGCGAAGAGTTCTACCGGGAACGCCTTACCTTCTTCGGTTATTCGGCTCCCGGGAGCCTGCCAGGGGCGAAGTCTATCATCGTGTGCGCCGCTGCCCAGCCGCAGGTCCGGGTCGCCTTCAACAGCGACGGTAAAACCCGGTATTTCCTGATACCGCCGACTTATTCCTCTGCCACGGACGAGCTGGCCCGTAAGCTCATCCTCGGTGTGCTGGGACCCGGGGATTACAGCCTGGCCGATGCCAGGATCCCGGAAAAGCTTGCGGCGGTACACAGCGGGTTGGCGCAATACGGAAAGAACAATATCGCCTATGTCGAGGGGATGGGCAGCTTCTGCCGGTTCAAAGCTTTTTTCACGGACCTGCCCTGCCCCGAAGACCACTGGAGCGAACCCCGGGCTGATGAAAGGTGTAACAACTGTCGTACCTGTGCGGAAAGCTGCCCGGCGGGTGCGATCGCCGGCGACAGGTTCTTGATTCGTGCGGAAAGATGCCTTACCTTTCATAACGAGAGGGAGGGCCGGTTCCCGGAGTGGATAGACCCTTCCTGGCATAATTGCCTGATAGGCTGCATGGTCTGCCAGAAGGTGTGTCCGCTGAACAGGGAATTTGTCGGGTGGATCGAGGACGGTGGAGAGTTCTCGGAGGCGGAAACCGGCCTGATCCTGAGGGGGAAAGCCAAAGAGGAGCTGCCGGCAGAAACCGTGCTTAAAATAAAAAGGCTGTACTTGTGGGAGGACCTGGAGCTGCTGGACAGGAATCTCGGCGTGCTGCTGCATAAATAACCGGGCGCCGGGGTGGTTCCGGCCTTGCATCACGATCACCGCGAAACTGTCTTTACCGCAGGAGACACCATTTAACCCGAGGCAGGAAGATGTTGATTGTACCCAGGGTATACGAACAGACCCCCCAGGGCGAGCGGGCCTTTGACATATTCTCCAGGCTGCTGCAGGACCGTATCGTGCTGATATCCGACTTCCTGGACGATGAGATGGCCAACCTGATAATCGCCCAGCTTCTGTTTTTGGAGGCCGAAGACCCCGACAAGGACATCTACCTGTATATCAACAGTCCGGGCGGCGGGGTGACTTCGACGATGGCCGTATACGACACGATGAATTTCATCCGTTCAGACGTGTCCACCATCTGTACCGGGCTGGCGGGTGCCTCCGCCGCGCTGCTGCTGGCCGCCGGGGCCAAGGGCAAACGGCTGTGCCTGCCCAACGCCAAAATCCTGCTGCACCAGGTATACGGCCAGGCGGAGGGGCCGGCCCAGGATATCCAGATCATCGCCAGGGAAATAGAAAGGCTCAGGGAAACGGTCAATTCGCTGCTGGTAAAGCATACGGGCAAACCGCTGCGCACCATCCTGCACGACACCGAGCGGGATTTCTACCTGGACGCCCGCGAGGCCCTGGATTACGGCCTGGCCGACCAGGTGATCGAGAGGCACCCGCGCAAGCCCGAAGGAAAACAATGAACGGAAAGGGCCACCCGGTGCCGACCCGGTGGGCTGCTGTATGGAAACATGTACTCGAGCCGGCGACAAGGAAGAATCGTACGATGAGTAAACGAAAGAATTATATTCTCCCGCTGTTTTTCTGCTTGATTCTGTATGCTGCCGGCTGTTCGAAAAAAGAGGAGAACCCTTACCTGGAAAACGTGCAGTTCGAGCAGCTGCTGGTCAAACCCGTGCCTGCGGAAGAGGAATTCGTCAAAGCCGAGGCCACGGCCCGCAAGGTCCTGGAAGAGCTGCGCGGCGGGGCTGATTTCGCCGAAGCCGCGAAAAATTATTCAGTCCATCCCAGCGCCGGCCGGGGAGGCGAGATCAACCTCACCAGGGGCTGGATGGACCCTGCGTTCGACGAGGCGGTCTTCGCCATGAAGGACAGCACCCTGAGCGACATAATCCGCACGCCGGAGGCCCTGTACCTGGTCTACCGCATTTCCAGCGAGTACCTTCAGGTACGCTCCAGCCACATCCTGTTCAAAGCCGGCGACGAGAAGCTGTCTGAGGAGTGGCACGGCGATGAAGAGGCCGCCGAGCACAACGCCATGGAAATATACCGGCGCCTGAAAAAGGACGAGAGCTTCTACGAGCTGGCCAAGGAGTACTCCGATGATCCCGGCTCGGCCCAGAACGGCGGGGACCTGGGATGGACCAAGCGCAACACGCTGGACAGGGATTACGAAGCGGTGGCTTTCAGCCAGGAGCCGGGAGAGATAAGCAAGCCGGTCAAGACCCGTTTCGGCTACCATATTATCCGCACGGTCAAGAAAAAAGACCATAACCTCAAGCTCAGGCTGATCCAGTTCGAGGTGCCGGTCGGCCGGAAGGAGCGGCTGAGGGCGCACAAGGCCCTGGAAGAAGCCCGCCGCCAGGCTGAGGCCGGTGTGGAGCTCAAGCTGCTGGGCGAGCGTCTCGCCGGGAGTCCCGAAGGGGTGTTTAGCTACAACGAGCCATACGCGGTGAGAAAAAGCATGCTCGTGCCGGAGCTGGCCGAACAGGTGGAAAAAATGGACGGGGGGGACGTTTCCGGTATCGTGGAAAGCGGGATGAACTACTACTTTATCCGTCTGACTGAAAACTGATCCCTGCCCCGGCAAGGCTGCCGCCAGAGGAAAGCCCGGCCGGGTTTTTATGTTCTCCAGGCACGCGCTTATTCCAGCAGGGCGCCGGATGCCGCCCTTTTTTTCTTTTTTCTCCCGCCTTTGCCCTCCAGGAGGGCCCGGCACTCGAAAAGCTGGTCTCTCAGCAGGGCCGCCCGCTCGAAGTTCAGCCTGGCTGCAGCCTCCGCCATTTCGTTCTCGATGATCCTGATCTGCGTCTCCAGGTCGATTTCCCTGCCGTAGCTGGGTCGCCCCCCCTCGGCGGCCATGGCCGGGCGCTCCTGGAACCTGCTGTCGGCCACCGAGGTGGAGCTCATCACTTCGGTCAGGCTCTTGCGGATGCCAACCGGCTCGATGCCGTGGGCCTCGTTGTAGGCCAGCTGCAGCTTACGCCGGCGCCGGGTCTCCCCGATGGCCCGCTGCATGGACCCGGTGATCCGGTCCGCGTACATGATGACTTTCCCGTGCAGGTTACGCGCGGTCCGGCCCATAGTCTGGATCAGCGAGCGCTCGCTGCGCAGGAAACCCTCCTTGTCCGCGTCTAGGATCGCCACCAGCGAGACTTCCGGCAAGTCCAGGCCCTCGCGCAGCAGGTTGATCCCCACCAGCACGTCGAAGCGGCCCAGGCGCAGGTCGCGCAGGATCTCTATCCTCTCGATGGCCTCGATGTCCGAGTGCATGTAACGCACCCGCACACCCATGGAGGCAAGGTACTCGGTGAGGTCCTCGGCCATACGCTTGGTCAGGGTGGTGACCAGCACCCGCTCCTTGAGCTCCGCCCGCCGCCGCACCTCCTCGAGCAGGTCGTCGACCTGCCCCGCGACCGGCCTGATATCCACTTCCGGATCGACCAGGCCGGTAGGCCGGATGACCATTTCCACCACCTCGCCGCCGCTTTTTTCCAGCTCGTA
Source organism: Candidatus Glassiibacteriota bacterium (assembly GCA_016934095.1). Taxonomy (GTDB): domain Bacteria; phylum Gemmatimonadota; class Glassbacteria; order GWA2-58-10; family GWA2-58-10; genus JAFGTO01. Next base: position 463 of record JAFGTO010000025.1, on the reverse strand, counting down.
GTCGGCCGGGGTGGCGGAAACGAAGATCACCCGGTCCAGGGCCTCTTCAAACTCGGGAAACTTCATCGGCCGGTTGTCCAGGGCGCTGGGCAGGCGGAAGCCGTGCTCGACCAGGGTGCTCTTGCGCGAGTAATCGCCCCGGTACATGCCGCCGAGCTGGGGTATGGAGACGTGGGACTCATCGATGACCAACAGGAAGTCCCGGGGGAAATAGTCAAAGAGGCAGGCAGGCCGCTCGCCCGGCTCCCGTCCGCTGAGGTGGCGGGAATAGTTTTCTATGCCGCTGCAGTAGCCCACCTCGAGCATCATCTCGATGTCGTAGTTGGTGCGGCTCTCCAGCCGCTGGGCTTCGAGCAGCTTCCCCTCGCGCCTGAGCTCGGCCAGGCGCCCGGCCAGCTCGGCGCGGATCAGCCGCACCGCCCGGGTCAACTGGGGACGGGTGGTGACGAAGTGCTTGGCCGGG
>JAFGTO010000254.1 GCA_016934095.1 Candidatus Glassiibacteriota bacterium | reverse complement strand
CGGCCCGAGCCCGCTGCAGGACCCTTATCCGCTGCTGGTAACCAGGGTCTACGATGAAACCGGCGCGCGCGGGATAGACCCTCAGCAGGTAGAGGCTACCATTGACGGGGAGCCGGTGCCATTCAGCTACGACCCGGCCGGAGGCCGCCTGGAGGCCCTGGCCTCCCGGCCGCTGAGCAACGGCCCCCACCGGGCCGCGGTCAGGGCCAGGAACCTGTCCGGCAACGCCGCCCGCGAGTCCGTAGCCTGGTTCTCTATTGCCTTGCCTCCCGCGGGCCTCAGGCTCACCTCGAGCCTGGAAGCCCTGCCGCTGGACGGCAGCACCCCGGCCCGGGTCTCCGCTGTAGTCAGCGATACCCGGGGAGCCCCGGTGGCGGACGGCACCGAGGTGCTCCTCGAATTCTCGGACCTCAACCTGCCGACCCGCACCCTGACCACTTCCGGCGGCATCGCCTCCGTGGCCGTGCTCGCGGTCGCCAACCGCCCACTGACTGTAGTCGCCTCCGCGGGCGACATCTCAGAGCAGATAACCATCCCGGTGGGAGAAACCCCGGGCAAGAGCACCCTGGTGCTGAAGACCCTGGACCGCAGCGGTGAGCCACTGGACAGGGTCAGGGTCATGCTCGGCGGAACAGGGATTTTTTCCGCCGACCGCGACGGCATCCTGACCCTTACCGGACTGGCCCAGGGCACTTACAGGCTGCGCTGTGAGCGGCCGGGGTACAGGCCGGCGGAGCTCGAAGTATCTTTCGACCCGCTGCAGAGCCGCAGCGCGGTCTGCCGACTGGAGCCGGTGATGGGGGGCGTGCTGCTGGGCCGGCGCATTGCAGTCGACCCGCAGGCCGGGGGGGAAAACCCGGGCCAGCTCGGGCCGGAGGGCACTCGCGAAGCGGATGTAAACCTATCAGTGGCCCGTTACCTGGCGGACTACCTCGAGCGTGCCGGCGCGGCTGTCTCCCTGACCCGCGGTGCGGAAACAGGTCCCGGCCCATGGGAGCGGGCGGCCTGCACCGAGGAGTCCGGCTCGGAGGTCCTGGTCAGTATCTCTCACTCTGGCGAAATGGGGAAAAAACTCCCTCCGCCGACTACGGTTCATTACTACCCGGGCAGTGTCCAGGGCGAGCTCCTGGCCGGCCCGGTAGCCGACTGCCTGAAAGGCTTCGCCTCGAGACCCTACCACGGCGCCTCGCCGGGCAATCAGCGGATAATCCAGCAGGTAGGCTGCCCTGCTGTCTGGGTCAGGGCGGCCTCGGTGGCCGACAACCAGGCCGAGTCCAGGCTCTCCGACCCGGTTTACCTGAGAATGGAAGCAGGTGCGATATTCAGCGGGATCTGCAGGTATTTCGGCTGGGAGCCGCAAGGGGCGGTCCCTCACCTTACCGGCAGGATAAGCGATGGTGCCGGCGGGACCATCCAGGGCGCCCTGGTGCTGCTGGACGGATGGCGGCCCGCCCAGAGCGATGAAGCCGGCCGCTTCCTTTTCCAGTTCGTTGACCAGGGTCCCCACCAGGTGGAGGTTATCCACCGGGGACGGTTATACGGCCCCCACCCGGCCGTCGGCGGCCGCCTGCTGGAGCTCCTGCTGGGAAACGACTGACCGCCCGGGACGGCCCTCGGATACCGGCCGGTAAAGTAAAACCGGCCCGGACCCGGAGCCCGGCGCAAGCTCTTTACCGAAAATTACAGCGGCGCTCACCCCCCGAGGCAGCCGATGACCCGAAAAAATGACCTGGTCTGGCCCAGGGCGCTGCTCTTGCTGTGGATCTGGCTGTCCGCCGCAGTGATAGTCGCCGGGCGCCCGGCATCTCTCTGGGGCCTGCTCCCTGTCGGCCCGGCCGAGGGCTTCTGGGCGCTGCTGGTGGCCCTGATCCTCACCGTTCTGGTTTTCGGCACCCAGGCCGACCTGCTCGACAGGCTGGACAGCCAAACCGCCTCTTTCGGGCTGGAGCGGCCACACACTTCCCGTTTTCTTTCACTCTACGCTATACTCTTTTTACTGGCCTGGGTTTTCCGCTCGGAAAACCATTTCCTGGGCGATGGATATCTGGTCTCACTGGAACTGGTAAAACCCTTCCACCTGTTCTCTACCGCACCGCTTAATTTCTTCATTCTCCAGTCTTTCAACAGGCTGCTGAGAGCCCTGGGGGCCGTCTCCGGAGAGACTGCCTACGCCCTGCTGCACTGCCTGGCTTTCCCGTTTTTCCTCTGGTTCTGCCGGCGCACCTCCTGCCTGCTCTGTTCCGCTGCCCCGGAGAGGAACGCGCTTTTCCTGCTGACAGCAGGTACGGGCAGCCTTCAATTGTTTTTCGGCTACGTGGAAAACTACACCCTGCTGCACCTCTGGCTGGTGGTATATCTCTACCTTAGCCTGAGGTTCCTGGCGGTCGACGGGAAAAACCGCGCTCCCTGGGGCCCGACCCTGGCTTTCCTGGTCGCCGCCGCAGGGCACCGCAGCGGAGTGGTTCTCCTGCCCTCGCTGGTCTATCTCTGGCTGCAGCACTTTCCCCCCGGCCCGATCTCGAAAAAACCCGCCGGCCGGTCCCTGCTCACTGCAGCCTGTGCCCTGGCTTGCCTGGCTTTAAGCTTGCTGCTCCTGGACAACGGCCCTATGGTGCCGCCGTTCAATGGCAGGGGCGATGCCGAGCCGT
>JAFGTO010000024.1 GCA_016934095.1 Candidatus Glassiibacteriota bacterium | reverse complement strand
TCCGGCAAGATGCTGTCCGGTCTTTCGATAAAGACCACCTGCGGGCCGACCGAGTCGATATTGACCGAATACTGGAACAGCTCCGTGCTGTCGGTGGAGCCGCGCAGGCCGCTGACGACTATGCGCCAGGAGTTGACCGAGCCTGCGGGCAGGGCCGGCATGGTATAATGGTAGTGGCCGATAAAAACAGTGCTGGCCGCGCTCACCGAGTCCCGCACCATCGAGCGGGTGGTAAAGCTGTCCACCCCGGACGCGCGGTAGCGGACCCATACCAGGGTCAGGCTGTCCCGGTTGAGGACACTGCAGGTCAGCCCCGGCGGCTGTACGACCTGGTACTGGTCTGGGATGGTGTCGTGGCGAATGATGCTCGGGTAGAGGGTGTCCCGCTCGGTAACGGTGATCTCCCGGTCTGCCGCCAGGTCTTGCAGGGTCTGGACTATGCCGTTGGGCCACCGTACCACCAGCGTGTCCACGGAGCTGCTCGTGCCCAGGCCGAAATGCAGCACAGGCTCGCCCTGGGCGGTAAACCCGGTGCCGGTGCCCAGGTCCTTGCGCCGGGTCTTGCCGCCGTAGGTTACCTCGACCCGTGCCCCGATACCATCCGCGTTGCTCCGCGTGCCCGCCAGCCGCACCCTGAGGTAATGGTTGTTCTCCCAGGTGCCGATATTGCGGTAGAGCCTCAGCTTGCCCGAGCGGTTATTGAGGAGCAGGTCCTGGCGGCCGTCCAGGTCGTAGTCGAGCCAGGCCGCTCCCCGGTATTCTCCGGGGTCGTTGCTGCCTGATTCATAGGTATAGTCTTCGAAAGTACCGTCCCCCAACCCGCGGTAGAGCACGTTGATATCCGGCTGTCCGGACTCTCCCCTGGTCTTGTAAAAATCCGGGTTGCGGTCGTTGTCGAAATCCCCCCAGGTTATGCCGAAACCGCCCTGGGAGCCGCCCAGGCCGGCGGCCTGCATGTCCACCGCGCTGAAACTGCCGTTCCCGTTGGACCGGTACAGGTTGTCGCGGTTCTGGCCGACCACGTAGAGGTCCAGGTAGGAGTCGTTATTGTAATCCTGCCAGGCGGCGGATACACTGTTTTCGGCGCCGAGGACACCGCCGACCGCCGTGAAAGTATAGCCCGAGTTATTGCGGTACAGGCGGTTGTCCTTGCCGTAATAGACCACGAAAACGTCCTGGTCCCCATCCCCGTCGAAGTCGCCCCAGCAGCATCCCACCCCGTCCGACTGGCCGGCCAATCCGGCCTGTGCCGCCCGGTCCTCGAAAGTGCTGTCGCCCTGGTTGTGGTACAGCCGGTCCGAGCCGTCCTTGTTGACCGTGAAAAGGTCCAGCAAGCCGTCGTTGTCATAATCCACCCAGGCCGCCCCCCAGGTCTGGCCCGCACCCGCTACGCCGGCGGAAGTCGAGATGTCCGTGAAAGTGCCGTCCCTGTCGTTGGAAAGCAGCACGTTGGCCCCCAGGCCGAAGATATACAGGTCCGGGTAGCGGTCGTTGTTGTAATCGCCCCAGACGCCGCCCGTGCTCTGACGGATCGTCGCGCCCAGGGTAGCGGCGCTCACGTCGAGGAAGGTAGTGTCCAGGCTTCCCCGGAACAGGTAATCGGTGGTGTCTAGGTTGGACAGGTAGACGTCCGGGACCTGGTCCAGGTTATAATCGGAAACGGACAGGCCGACACCCTGCCGCTCGATGGTGAAAGCGGCAAAGGGCCTCTCAGTGAAGCGTGAGACCCGGAAAGAATAGGTCGAATCCGGGGCCGTGGCCGGCAGGTGCTTGTAGTTTCCAGCCAGGTCCACGGCCCGCGCATAGTAGTTGACCTGGGTGCCGATCTGGCGCCCGGCCAGCTCTGCGGCAAAGTGGAAGCCGGTGCTGTCCGCACTGGTCAGTGCCATGCGGACGCTGTCCAGCTCGACCAGCGCGCCTTCCCGGGAGATAGACCAGACCAGGTATACCGCCTCCAGCGTATCGTTGTCCACGGCCCGGACCGCCACCGGGTAAGGCCCTGCCTCATCGCCGGTATCATCCAGCACGGTGATGCTGTCGACATTCGGCACGGAGTCATCCACGCTGAAACTGAAGAGCGAGTCCTTGGCCCGGAAGGGGTCGTAAGTCTTATGCCCGGGAGTGTCCTGCGCACGGATATAGTAATAGATACGGGTCCCGGAGGCCTGCCCGGGTATGTCGCCCTGGAAATAACCGCTCCCCAGGTCGGTCATGGCGACCGGCGTATAGTATGGGGTGAAGCGGTCGCTGCTGTAAAAGAGAGTTACCGCCACCGCGTCGTTGTCAGTAACCTTGGTGTCTATAGTATAGGGGCCGGTGAGCGAGGTGGTGTGCGGGTAGACCGTGGTGGAGTCGATGACCGGGAAAATGCTGTCTGTCTCGTGCCAGACCAGGAACTTGTTGACCTGGAGGTTGACAGTGTCCCGGCGCAGGCCGGTGGGCCAGAAGACAGAGAGGCTGTCCACAATCGGCGTGGCGCCCAGCCCGAAATGGGCCACCGGCTCGCTCATCGAGCCGGACCCGCCGTCGATCCAGCGGCTCAAGACCATGTCGCCGGCGCGCACCCTGACCCGGGCGCCCACGCCGAAGCGGCTGCTGATCAGCCCGTGCAGCGCCACCTTGAGGTAGTTGCCCTGCTGGGAGCCTTGGTAATAGCGGTTGGCCCCGTCCCGCCGGCCGAAACAGATGTCCGGCACGCCCGAGTTCCGCGGGTCGGCCCAGGTAACCGAGCTCCAGTAGCCGAGCTCCTGGATGCCGATGACCGGGGCAGCGTTGATGAACGTGCTGTCGCCCAGGTTCTGGAAGAACTTGTTGGTGCTGTCCGAAAATGCGACAATCAAGTCCAGCCAGCCGTCCATGTTGAAATCGATCCAGAGGGATGAGCGGGCCGAGCCGCGCACGGCGATCCCGCTGGTGGAGGCCAGCCTGGTGAAAGTCCCATCGCCGTTATTGCTGAAAAGCACCTGCAGGCTGTCCTTGTTCCCCAGGAAAAGGTCGAAGTCCTCATCGTTGTCGTAATCGCCCCAGGCGGCCGTGCTCCCGTTGCCGGTGTGGCCCACCCCCGCGGTGGTGGTGACATCGGTAAAGCTGGAATCACCATCGTTGCGGAAAAGCCGGTTGCCGCCGTGCTCGTTGACCAGGTAGAAGTCCGGGAAGTCGTCCAGGTTGTAGTCGCACCAGGCCGCGGCCACACCATCGCCTGCATCCGCGATCCCGGCCGTGTCCGCCATGGCGGTGAAAGTCCCGTTGCCGTTGTTGCTGTAGAGCTCGTTGGCCCCGCCGTAGTTGACCACGTAGATGTCCGGGTCGCCGTCGCAGTCGAAATCCACCCAGGAGACAGACTTGCCCAGGCCATCGTTGCCGGTGCCGGAGACTTGGGTAGTATCGGCAAAAGTGCCCGAAGTGTCGTTATGGTAAAGAGTGTTGACCCTTCCGCCGAAAAGGCCTGAGTGCACCACGTAGAGGTCGGGCCGCCCGTCGTGGTCGTAATCATCCCAGGCTGCGGAGCCTGCATCTCCCACCACGTAGGGGAGGGTGTTCTGTGCGGTGAAAGCGCCGCTCGAGTCGCCCAGGTAAAGGGTGCCAGTCTCGCCGGCGTTGGCCACGAACAAGTCCGGGACACTGTCGCCGTTGTAGTCCGCCCAGGCCAGGGCAGTGGTCATTCCAGGGTCGTCCAGCCCCCGCTGCGAGCTGACATCGGTAAAAGTGCCGGCCAGGCCGACATCGAGCACGGTTATCAAGACCGTGTCCCAGGTGGCCGTGTGCCAGGGAAAATCCCTTACGCTGTAGATGATCGTGTCCCGGCCGACGTGGAGAAAAGTCGAAGTCCAGGTGATGATACTATCGGTCAGCACGGTCCCGGTGGGCGCCTGGTCCAGCACGTAATAAATCGAATCCCCGTCCGGGTCGTAAGCCTTGATGATGATCTGGAGCTGATCGCCCTCGAAAATGGTCAGGTCCGGAACCGAGGAGAGAATGACCGGCTTGGCGGCAAAAGCAGGGGCCTGGGCGGCCAGCAGGGGAAAAATTATCCACAGCAGGGCACGGCGCATTCTGCCGCCGGGACCTGCAGCCGATGCGTAGGACATGGTGCGCTTTCTCGCAGGTACCGTAATTTGCGCAAATTACGGCGAATTTAAGGAAAAATTACTTAACACTATACTAGTTACCGGCTTAGCGCCTGTAATATTAGGCAAAAAGGATGCCAGAGAAAGCCCCTTTCCGCCGCCGAGCCTTGTGGCACGCTGTTTTCAGGGTAAAACCATGCCGTCCGGCCGGCCGTCTAAAGCACAAAAACTGTGCTCGCGCGGGCAACAGTCGATGGCGGAGCTCCTTTTGCCACTTGCTTAAACGGAAGCTCGAGCTTAATATTCCGCTTTCAGCCTGTCAGAAAGATTTCTCTTTCTTACACTGCAGATCCAAGGAGCTGCCATGAGAAAGCCCGAGCGCCACTGCCTGCTGCGGCTCGCCTGCGCAGCAGCCCTCTGCCTTTTGCTCTGCCCCCGTCCCGGCTCCGCCCTGGAGCACGAGCTGATAATCTCGGTTTACCAGGGCCCCTGCGCGGACGGCGATTTCGACACCAACCTGAGTACCGCCCGGCGGGTGGTCGGCCAGGCGCTGGAGCGCGGCAGCCACTTCCTGGCCCTGCCGGAAACCTTTCTCTCCGGGTACGACACGCCCGAACACATGCGCGCAGGCGCCCGCCGGGTCGATGACCCGCAGCTGGCGAAATTCATCGCGGAGACGGCCGGGCACGAGATGGTGGTGTTAGTGGGGCTGGCAAGGCTGACCGATGAGGGGATCTACAACAGCGTGCTGGTAATCCACCGGGGAAAGCTGCTGGGGACTTATGACAAGACCATGCTGACCGAGGGGGACCGGGATGAGCTGAAATTCCTGCCCGGCACCAGGATGCCGGTATTCACCGCACACGGGGCCGCTTTCGCGGTGATTATCTGCCACGACAGCTCGTTTCTGCACCCGGCGATGATCGCCCGGCTGCAAGGGGCCGAGATACTTTTCTCTCCCCATTACAACTCGATCGGGCCGCAGTCCGTGGACGACCACCGCAAATGGGTGCGCAACTGCCATGTCGGGCTGGCCTGCCAGCTCAGGATGGTGGTGGCCCGCTCGAACGTTACCGTTACCGACAAGCTGGGAGATATAGGTTACGGCCAGAGCTTTATCCTCAGCCCCCAGGGCGAGGCGCTGGCCGAGGCCGAACTTTTCAAGACCGAGCTGATCACCGCACGCATCGGCCCGGAAATGTTCGATTATCCCTATGTCTGGGCGGACTGGAAAGAGCTGCCTTCGCAGGTCCTGGCCAGGCTGGCCGGACTGCTGCAGGAAGCAGCGGGTAAATAACCTCAAGGCCGTACCGCCACCAGCAGGCGGGCCTGCGGGCTTATCTCCCGCAACTCCACCTGACCGAAACCGGCATCTCCCAGCCACACGGCGATCTCGCTCACCGTGTAGCACCCGCCGGCCTCGGTGCCTACCAGCATATTGACCGCGAACATGCTGCCGAAAGCGGGGTGCACCCGGTCGTCATCCAGCAGGAAGTCCTTGACCACCACCCTTCCCCCCGGGACCATGGACCGGCGGCAGCGGCCGAGCATTTCGCGGATCCGGGGCTCCCCCAGGCTGTGGATGATGTTGGAGACCAGGACCAGGTCGTAGTCCCGGCCGTAGTCATTTTCCAGGTAGTCGCCCCTGATAAAGCTGATCCGCTCTCCAAGGCCGGCGGCGGCCACCTGGCCGGTGGTGATCTCATCGATCACTTCCGGCAGGTCGAAAACCACCGCTGTCAGCCCGGGGTTGATACTGCAAAAAGTTATCGCATAAGTGCCGGGCCCGCCGCCAAGGTCCAGCATACGGCGGGCGGAGCCCAGGTCTATGACCTCGGCGATCTTTCTCGCGGACAGCCTGGCGATATTGCTCATACCGAGGATGAAGTCTTTCCTGCTTTCCCTGTCATCCGTAGACCTGGGGCCTGCCGCCGGCTTTCCGGTCCTGAGCACAGAGGGCAACTGCACCCAGCGCCGGATCAGGCGCGCGCTGTGGCCGATGATATCCCCCTGGTAGTGCGCTCTTCCGCGCACCAGCAGCTCATCCGCCAGCGGCGAATTACGGAACAGGCCGTCCTCCAGCTCCAGCAGCCCCATGCCTGCCAGGGCGTGAAGGACAATATCGACTGCACGCGGGTCCAATCCCAGCTCGCGCGCAGCCAGGGCCGGGTCCGCCGGTTTTTTATCCAGGAAGTCGAAAATTCCGCATTCCACCCCGGCGGCCAGCACGGCTGCACCCTGGAAGCCCCGTGAAATACCGGTGAGCCGGTCTATCCTGCCGTAAAGCTCTTTCATTTCAATATCCATTCCTGCCTTCCCGCCCGGTTCATTCATCCATGCTGTCGAAATATTCCCTGATAGTGAGCGCATAGTCCCGGCCCAATGCTTTCCAGAAATCCGGCGTAGCCCGCACCGGCGACTGGCCGGCCCTGGCGACCATGCCCAGGCAGTGTTCGCTGGTGTAGCTCAGCACCCCGGTCTGAGCGGCGTAAAGCCCGGAGATCTCGTTACATGCTCCCCCGGTGCTGCTGTCTTTCGACAGTCGCCACACGTAGCGTTTGGAGAAAAAATCCCTGGCAAAACGCTCTTCCTCCTCGACCACCCGGGCGGGGATGGAATCCGGGGTGGCCATGATCATCAACAGGTTACGCTCCAGTACGGTGAGGCAGTGGAAGTCGAAAAACATGTCCAGGCCGCCCCCGCCTGCCACCCAGTCATCGACCGCTCTCTTGACCGCGGCCACCTCCGGCTCGCTGACCTCGCTGTCCCAATCGGATAGCTTGAAGTCATCCCAGTTGCGGTTAAGGTCGATATCGTGCATGTTGTAGCGGTAGCCTCCCCTGGCCACTGCATCCGGATTGATCAGCGGCACCAGGTGGTAGACAAAGCGCCTGCGCAGCTCGGCCGCCGAGTCGCCCGGCGCCAGCAGGGTCTCGACCAGCCCCTCGCATACCGGGCCGGCCGCCATCTCATAGGCGTGCTGGGTGCCGGTAATCCAGACAACCTTTTTTTCGCTGTCGGGGACCTCCGGATCGCTGACCGTGATCCGGTAGATCGGACGGCCCTCCACGGACAGGCCGATCGGTTCGAGGTAGAAGTCGGGATTGTCCTCCCAGCGCTCGATGAACATGTTGAGGTTGCGCATGGTGTAAGGGCTGGCCCAGGCCAGGTAGACAGATTCGGCCTGCGGAGTGAAGCGGATGAGTATCGACTCGGTTTCCGGGTCGTAGGAGTACTTCGCCCCGGTCAGGACTTCCCATTGCGGGTGCTGGTAATCGATGTTGACCATTACCCGGAAGCTGTCGTCGAAGGTGTAGTCATCGCCATAGGGGGTTACCGAGGGCGGCAGCAGGCG
>JAFGTO010000253.1 GCA_016934095.1 Candidatus Glassiibacteriota bacterium | reverse complement strand
CCGCCAGGGCGTGGCGGGCCAGCTTAACCCGGTTCGCCCCGAAAGTGTTGGTCTCGATGACCTCGGCACCGGCATTGATATAGTTATGGTGGATCTTCCTGATCAGCTCCCTCTCCGAGAGGTTGAGCTCATCGAAACAGCGGTTGATATACACCCCTCGGGCGTAGATCATCGTGCCCATCGCCCCGTCGCAGACCAAAATGGTATCCCGCAGGGCATCTTCGAATCTGGATGTCGCCATGATTTCTCTCGGAAAGATGTTTGTGCCGGACAACTCAGCCGGGTGCGGCACGGGCGGCGCCCTCAGGCCGGGGCGGGTTCCCATGCAGGACTAGCTCTCGACTCCCTGACCGCTACTCTTCGAGGACCACGTACTCCAGCAGGGCCTCGTAAGTCATTTTGCCCTCGAGCCTGGCATAGACCTCGGCCGTCGCTCCCGGCTCGAAAGTAACCTCGCCCTCGAACTGCTCGCCCTGGCGCTCGAGCTGGTTCCACTGCTCGCCCACCACCACCGCCACGTTTTGAGCTCCCGGCACTCTCAGGCTGAAGTGCTGGGGCCGCTCCGGGGCCAGGAAACCCCGCAGCGGGGAGTAGAGGAAGCTCTGCTGCAGTCGGAACTGTTCGTAGACCAGCGGGAAACCAGTGTCCTGCGATGCCCTTGCCGAGGCTGTAACCAGGTAGTTGAGGATTTCCTTGTAGGCGCCCTCCCGGCCTTTCGGCTTGGCGTAGAGCCGCAGCAGGTATTCACCGGTAAGCGGGAAAACCGCGTGGATGTCGTAGCGCGTGGTGTCTTTCTGGATGAACACGTAGCTCTCGTCCAGCACTTGCTTCCCCTTTGCCAGCTCGGCCATCATCAGGATCGAGTCCCGGGCGAAAAGGCTGAGGTAAAGGGTGCTGTCGGCCTGCACCACCGACTCGGGGTGGTTGCCCAGCTCCATGCCGTATTTGAAAAATGCGGGCCAGAGGTAGGCCAGCTTGATATACTCCTCCCTGGAGACCGGACCTTCCAGGTGCTGCTGCGCCGGATCGGTGGGGAAATGGGTATATACCAGCTCCTCCGGCGGAGTGAGGAAATAGTAGTCTTCGAACTCGCGGATGAAGACATTCTGCTCGTTGGGCCGGCCGGCCCCCCAGGTGCAGTCCAGGAAATACCACTCTCCGTCAAGCTCCACGGCGTTCCAGGCGTGGTTGGTACCCTCGAAATCCGAGCCTACCCGGTAGCCGTATCCCTTGGCGAACCCCTTGACCGAGAGGAGCCTCGCCCCCAGGATGCCCTCCAAGCCCGCGCTTTGCTCCACACCCTCGCTTGTGGTTTGCCCCGATCCGATTCCCATCAGGGCCTCGGACAACATGGACTCGGTCAGCACGGCGTAGCCGTCGCAGTCAGCCGAGCCTTTCTGCAGCACCAGCTCCGGGGTAATCGCTTTGGATATTTGCGAGGCGCTGCCGCCGGGGCTCTCCCGGCTTTCCGCCTGCACCTGCTCCTGGGCCTGCGCCTGCTGGCCGGCCGACTCTTTCTCGGTCAACTCGGCGAAAAAACCCTCGGTGTCATAGGCAATATTGTGGGTGATCCAGCGGAAAATAGCCCGCAGCTTCTCACGGTCGTTACGGGCCGGCTTGACCAGGTATTCCACCAGGCCTTTAACCGAGCTCTTCAGCTCTGCCGGAGCGTTGAGCGCGTGCTGGTCGATCATCGAGTAATCATAACCATCTCCAGGCCTCTCGGCCGAAACCACCGGCGGGAAAAGCCACGCCGTCGCCAGAAAGACCAGCCAACAGACCGGTAACGCACCCCTGATGCACATGGTTTACCCCCTGGCGGATCAAGATGTACCAGACCGCCGGCGTAAAGCGGTTGCGAGCAGTATATAACCGGTTGCCGCGGCATATTCCGGGACTGATGCCGGGTTGTATCCAAAGCCATGTGTCTGTTATTAAAATAACCTCTGCGGCGCCGCCGGGCAACCCTCCGTCCGTGGCTGGATCGAGAGGAAATCCCTGGGTACGCGACGGGCTTACCGGATAATTTGCATCCTGGAGGCCGAAATTTCAAGATCTCTGCCCGGAAAGGAGTTACAAATTGACAAGCCGCCGGAGCCTGTTTAAATTAGCATGTTCGAGCCGGGTGCGGCAAGATATTGCTAACTCTGATGGGCAGGTGTGATGAGCCGTTTTTTCAGCGGGAAGGATGTTAAACAGCAGCCGGGCCGCAAATCGCTCTGGAGCCGGATCAGGGACGTGGCGCTGATGGACGTGGGCGTAATGGTGCGCGGCCTGGATACCACGAGTATCGAATCCCTGGAGGAGCTCCTGCTGGAGTCGGATTTCGGGGTGGGGCCCACCTTGCGTATCGTGGAGACCATGACCGCGGAAGGCAGGAAGGGCAACCTGAAGAGCGAAGATGACTACCGGGAGCTTTTCCGGCGGGAAATCCTGCGGGTATTCGAGACCACCGCCCCGCAGGCCGGTCTCAGGCTGGCGGCCGAGGGACCCACCGTGATCCTGATGGTGGGTGTCAACGGAGTGGGCAAGACCACCACGATAGCCAAGCTGGCCCGGCGGTTCCAGGCCGGGGGCAAGCGGGTGATCCTGGCCGCAGGCGACACTTTCCGGGCCGGGGCTGTGGAGCAGGTGGAACGCTGGGCGCAGAGGCTGGGCTGCGAGCTGGTCAAGCAGAAAGCAGGGGCCGACCCGGCGGCCGTGGCCTACGATGCAGTGGCTGCGGCGGTAAGCCGCGGGGCCGACGTGGTGATCTGCGACAGCGCCGGCAGGCTGCATACCCAGGACGGCCTGATGCAGGAGCTGGTCAAGATGCGGCGGGTGATCGGCAAACCGCTGCCCGGAGCCCCGCACGAGGTGCTGCTGGTGCTCGACTCCACTATCGGGCAGAACTCGATCAGCCAGGCGCGAATTTTCCACGAAAGGCTGGGGGTGACCGGCCTGGTGCTGGCCAAGTTCGACGGTACCAGCAAAGCCGGCTGCGCCGTGGCGATCACCGAGGAGCTGAAACTGCCGATCAAGCTGGTGGGCGTGGGGGAAAAACTCGAAGACCTGGAAGATTTCGACCCGGAGCGCTATCTGGACAAGCTGCTCGGCTGAGGCCCGGGCATACCGGTTTTTAAATTACAGACCTTTTCCGGGGGAGGGCGGGATTTATTCTTCCATAAATGACAGGAAATGTGTATCAGGCATATCACGTGATAAAAGGGGCCCCGGAGAATCTCCGGGGCCCCTTTTATCATACGCGAAGCAATAAATTTCATCACGGGTCGTTGATGTCTTTTTCAACGCCCTTCTAGAGATCCAGCATTGCCGGCGCACCGGGATACTTACGGGTAAGCTTGCCGGAGGCGGCCTTGTCCACTATCACGGTGGCATTGGGATGAAGCTGGATGGCGCTGGCCGGCACACTGGCGGTTATCGGCCCCTCGACCGTCTTCTGGACCGCCTCGGCCTTGTTTGCCCCGTTGGCCAGCAGGATCAGTTTTTCCGCTTCGAGGATGGTGCCGATACCCATGGTCAGGCAATAGCGCGGCACTTCATCGATGCTTTTGAAAAAACGGGCGTTGTCCTGGCGGGTTTTCTCGTCCAGGGTTTTGATCCGCGTGCGCGAGCCCAGCGAGCTTCCCGGCTCGTTGAAAGCGATATGGCCGTTGGAGCCGATACCCAGAAGCTGGACATCCAGGCCGCCGTGGTCGAAGATTTCCTCCTCGTACTCCAGGCAATGACGGTGGAGGTCCTCGGACATCCCGTCCGGGATATGCACGTTGGCCTCCAGCACGTTAATGTGCTTGAAGAGGTTCTCCCACATGAAATAGTGGTAGCTCTGGTCATTGTCCTTGGGCAGTCCGATATATTCATCCAGGTTGAAAGTGACCGCCTGAGAGAAATCCAGGCCCTCCTCCCGGTGCAGGCGGATAAGTTCCTTGTAAGTACCCAGGGGAGTACTGCCGGTGGCGAACCCGAGCACGGCCCGGGGCTTGCAGCGCAGGAATTCAGCGATCATTCCGGCCGCCAGCTTGCTGACTTCATCATAAGTGGGTTTAACAATTACTTCCATCGGTAAGGCCTCCATCAAATTTGGATATTAACGGGGACAGGAAGAGTTCTTTAGAAGAAAATTACCAGAATTAATAATATAATTTATCTTTTTTGAAAAGAAAAGTAAAATTTTCCGCAAACGGGTTCAGCGGGGAAGCTTGCGATAGAGGGTCGAGGGGTCTATGCCGAGGATCTTGGCGGCCCGGGTCTTGCTTCCGCCCACCTGTTCCATGACCCAGTGGATATATGCCTTTTCCACTGCTTCGAGAGTTGGCGTGGGTTTGGGATCTTCGCCGGCCAGGGGAGCCACCCGTGGCCTGCGCATCTCCTCGGGCAGGTCTTTTTCAGAGATTTTGGCGGAGTGCCCGAGCACGCAGAGGCGTTCGATCACGTTTTCCAGTTCGCGGACATTGCCGGGCCAGTGGTAAGACTCGAGCAGTTCGAGCGCCTGCCCGGAAAAAAGCTGCCGGTGGTCGCCCTCGATGCTGTTGCGCTTGAGGAAGTAGTCGATCAGCAGCGGGATGTCCCCGCTTCTCTCGCGCAGGGGAGGCACTGTTATGGGGATGACATTGAGCCGGTAGAACAGGTCCTCGCGAAACCGCCCCTCCCGGACATGGTCCTCGAGCTTCCTGTTGGTGGCTGCGATCACCCGCACATCCACCGGGACCGGCTCGGTGGAGCCCACCGGGGTGATCTCTTTCTCCTGCAGCACCCTCAGCAGCTTAACCTGGAGCGAGAGCGAGGTGTCGCCCACCTCGTCCAGCAAGATAGTACCCCCGCTGGCGACTTTAAAAAGGCCGTCCTTGTTGGAGATCGCCCCGGTGAACGAGCCCTTGACATGACCGAAAAGCTCGCTTTCCAGCAGGGTGTCCTGCAGGGCTCCGCAGTTGACCGTGATGAAGGGCCGGTTACCCCTGCGGCTCGAGCGGTAGATGAACCTGGCGACGATTTCCTTGCCGGTGCCGTTTTCTCCCTGGATCAGTATGGTACTGTCGGACTCGGCGGCTTTGGTGGCCAGCTCCATGGCCGCCTTGAAGCAGGGCGCCTCTCCGACAGGCATCTCCGGACGGCGCGCCGAGCTGAGCTCCCGCTTGCGGTCCGAGTAGCGCCGGTCCGCCTTGCCGAAAGCCAGGGCTTCCCGGCAGATCTCCAGCAACTGCTTGTTCCGGAAAGGTTTTTCCAGGAAGTAGTAGGCCCCCTCGTTGCAGGCATCCTTCGCCACCCGGAGGTCTGCGTGGGCGGTAATCAGCACCACCGGCAGACAGGGGTCCATCTTCTTGGCGGCCCGCAGCACCTGGATACCATCCACCTCCGGCATCTTCACGTCGCTGATCAAAAGATCGGGCCTGTCACCTTCGGAGAGCCGGAGCAGCCCATCCCTGCCCCCGCAGGCGGTCCGGACCTCATAGCCCTCCTTGGAGAACAGCATCTCGAGGGTTGTCAGCAAGCTCTGCTCATCATCGATGATCAGGATGCGGTTCACTTCGACTCCTCTTTCAGGCCCTGGCAACTCTTCTGCAGCCTCCCTGCCCGGCCGGTTCCGCTTGAGCCTGCCTGTCAGGCGCCGGCCGCGGCAGGGCGATGAAAAAGGCCGCTCCTTTTGCCTGCCAGGGGCTTTCATCGACACAGACGAAACCT
This sequence comes from Candidatus Glassiibacteriota bacterium, assembly GCA_016934095.1. GTDB lineage: Bacteria > Gemmatimonadota > Glassbacteria > GWA2-58-10 > GWA2-58-10 > JAFGTO01. The sequence continues at coordinate 3,935 of JAFGTO010000253.1, read as the reverse complement.
CCCATGGTATGCACTATCCGGTGCACCACGGCAAGGCCCAGCCCGAAACCGGATTTGCGCCCGGAGAAAAACGGCTCGAAAACTTTTTCCCGCAGCTCGCGGGCTATGCCCGGGCCGTCATCCGCCAGGCAAACCACGTGGTAGGCGCCCGTGTCCACCCCTTCCAGGGCACGGCCCTGCAAAGCCGCCAGGCAAGTCTCCACCGATACCCTGGTTACCTTTCCGCCATCCGGGCCCCGCACCTGTGCCGAATTGATCATCAGGTTGAAAAAAACCTGGGACAGGGCATCCCGGCAGCCCATTACCCGCATGGAGGCTACCTCCGGGGAAACGTTCACCTCGATCTCCCTGCGCCATTCCGGGTGGTTTTCCACCGAGTTCAGCACCTCCTCGAAAATAGGGCCCAGCTCGATTTCCTCTGTCGGGCCAAAACTGCCGGAGGAGAACTGGAGGAACTGTTTCAGCAGCTTGGTCAGGCGGTCGCTCTCGGCGATAATACAGTCCATCAGCCGGGAGCGCTGCGGGTCGCTGCGGTCCGGTTCGCTGGCGGTTTCACTCAGCAGCTCGACCGCGCTGCGGATCGAAGACAGGGGGTTCTTTATCTCGTGGGCCAGGCCGGCCGAAAGCTCGGCCACCGCCTCGAGCTTGCCGCTGCGCAGCGCCAGGTCCCGCGCCTTGACCTCATGGGTGACATCCTCGAAAACCAGCGAGACACCGCTGAGCGCTCCCCCTTCCTCGAGCAGCAGCGAGGAGCTTACCACCAGCGGCAGTCTCTGCCCGTCCCGGTCAAACTCCACCTGCCGCCTGCCGGCGAGAGCCTGAGTACTCAGCGCCCGCTCGATCATCCCGGCGATCTCCGGACAGGCCTGCCCGAAAAGCTCTCTTGCCGGGTGGTCAAGCAGGTCCTCCGGGCCGCGACCCAGTATCTTGAACGCCGCCGGGTTGGCATAGACCACCACTCCGGCGGAGTTACAGGTTATCAGCCCGCTGGCGATGTTTCTCAGTATCTCGTTGGTATCGAGCTTGTACTGTTTCAGCACCTTGCGGGTATCCTCCAGCTCCCAGCCCGTACGGCGCAGGCGAAGGCTCAGGTAACTGGTGGTCAGGGCCAGGCAATAGAAAAGGAACACCTGCAGCCCGACATTGATCAGCACCTGCCGGTCGCCGGTGAACCTGTAGTCCATCATCAGCAGCCGGTCCCCGGTGAAATCCAGGCTCAGTACTCCCAGTCCGATCGGCAGGTAGAACAGAGAGGCCAGGGTGGCGGCGAAATAAGCACCCGGCCGGATGGAAAGGATGCTGGCCACAGTGATCGTCATCACGTACAGGGGGATGAAATTGAGGTCCGCGGCCAGGGAAACCACCGTGATCAGGGTGATCAGGAAGATGTCGAAGAAGTACTGGAGGTAATAATGGATCTCGGACGGGTTACCGGTCTTGACCGCCCGGTAGAAGAAGAAAGAGACGAGCACGGCGACCAGGGAAACGACCAGGGGGATGACGATACTGGAGGCGTGGGACTTGTCCAGGGCCGCCATGAAACAGACCACCATCATGGTAGTCGAGACCAGGATGATCCGCAGCAGCATCCACCATTTGATCAACTGGGTGGATGAAAGCTGCAGGGGGTCCCACCTGGCTCTACGGATGGCTGAAAAGCGTGCCATTTTCAGCTCCCGGGGTTCAGCCCGCGCCGCCTTGATCGAGAGCATGCCGCGCAGCGGCGGCTGTTTTACGCACCCGGGAGGCCGTCTGGCGGACCGCCCCGGTCCCGGCAGCCTGCGGGCAGGACGCCTATGCGGGCAGAAAGCTCAGTGCATCTGGGTAATCAGGTCGAAAATGGGAAGGTACATCGAGACCACCATTCCGCCGACCACGACACCCAGGAAGACAATCATGATCGGTTCCAGGGCTGCGGTCAGGGCCTCCACGGCGGTATCGACTTCTTCCTCGTAGAAATCGGCGATCTTGATCAGCATGTTGTCCAGCCCGCCGGTCTGCTCGCCGACATTGATCATCTGTATCACCATCGGCGGGAAAACCTCGGCTTCCTTGAGCGGCTTGGTAATTGTCTCCCCGCCGGCGATCGAGGTCCTGCTGTTCATAACCGCGTCGTGCACGATCCGGTTGCCGGCGGTGCGGGCGGTCACTTCCAGCCCGCTGAGGATCGATACGCCGCTGGAGATCAGGGTCCCCAGGGTACGGGTAAAGCGGGCCACGGAGCTCTTGCGGATCAGGTCGCCGAGCACCGGTACTTTCAAGAGGAAAGCATCGAACATCACCTCGCCCTTGTCGGTCTTGCGGAACCGTTTGAGGCCGACTATGAAAGCCACCACCACCCCGATCACCAGCCACCAGTACCCGATGAGGAAATCACTCAGGTTGACCACTATGCGGGTGGGCAGCGGCAGCTCCTGGCCCAGCTCGTCGAACATCTTAGCGAAAATGGGGATGACGAAAATCAGCAGGATTGACACGCAGCCGATTGCCGCAGTGAAGACCACGGCCGGATAGATCATCGCGCCCTTGATCTTGCGCACGATAGCGTCGTTTTTCTCCAGGTACTCGGAGAGCCGCAGCATGATTTTGTCCAGGATGCCGCCGGCCTCGCCGGCGCCGATCATCGAGACATAGAGGTTGTTGAACAGCTTGGGGAACTTGGCCATCGAGTCGGCCAGGGTATTGCCGCCCTCCACATCGGTCCTGATCGAGTTTATCGTTTCCCTGAACTTGGGGTTTTCGGTCTGCTGGCCGAGGATGGACAGGCACTGGACCAGGGGCAGGCTGCTGTTGATCATAGTGGCGAACTGGCGGGAGAAAAGCACGATGTCGCGGGTCTTGACTCTGCCGCCCAGGCTCAGGCTGATTTCCTTGGGTTTCTGGTTGACCGACATCGGGATCAGCCGCTTGCGCCGAAGATAGCCGATAACCTCCTGCGGGTTGGCGGCGGTCAGCTCCCCGTTGTGCAGCTCCCCTTTGACTGACTTGGCTTTCCAGTTGTAGACAGGCACCTTGGAAACCCTTTAACGGCTGTGATGCTGCCAGAGGGCCGTTGAAAAAAAGCTTCAACGACCCGAAATGAAAGATATTGCTTGTTTGTCTGGCAAGGGCAAGGCAAGCTGTTCCGTGCGCATTCTGTTGTTAATTTTTTTATGTCAAGCAGTTACATCAAAAAATAATTGCCTCGAAGACCGCCCGGAACTGCCCTTGACAGCCATATTCCCTAAAATTTGTATTTTTCCACGCGCTGCCAGGACCGGTTGAAAAGCGGCCCTGCGTGTTCAGATCCTGAGCTGTGTCCCCTCTTTATCCTCCTCCAGCCCCGCTTCACCATCCTTGAGCTTTTCCATCTTCACTTTCAGGCGCAGGTCGTTGGCGCTGTCGGCGTTGGCCAGCGCGTCCTCGAAGCTGATCCTCCCCTCCTTCCAGAGGTTCATCAGGGCCTGGTCGAAAGTCTGCATCTTCTCCTGGGTGCCTTTCTCCATGGCTTCCTTGATCAGGGCGATCTCTCCCTTGAGGATCAGATCCTTTACCCTGGGGGTGTCGAGCAGGATTTCCACCGCGGCGGCCCGGTGCCCTTCCGCGGTGCGCACCAGGCGCTGGCTGACAATCGACCGCAGGTTCAGGGAAAGCTGCATGTAGATCTGGGGGTGGCGCTCTTCCGGGAAGAAATTCATCACCCGCTCCAGGGCCTGGTTGGAGTTGTTGGCGTGCAGAGTCCCCAGGCAGAGGTGCCCGGTCTCGGCGAACTCGATGGCGTGCTCCATGGTCTCGGTATCGCGGATCTCGCCGATCAGGATCACGTCCGGGGCCTGGCGCAGGGTGTTTTTCAGGGCGTTCTTGAAACTCAGGGTGTCCATGCCCACCTCGCGCTGGGTGACCACGCTCTTCTTGTGCGGGTGGACAAACTCCACCGGGTCCTCGATCGTGATGAT
>JAFGTO010000252.1 GCA_016934095.1 Candidatus Glassiibacteriota bacterium | reverse complement strand
GGTTGGCTAGTGTTTTTCCAAACACAATATAGCTCAATCCGTTACAGAGTTCACTGCCTTTTTTATGAATAATCCGGGCTAAAAGGAATAAACACCATGGCTGAGAAAAGCCGTAAGGCCTGGGGCGGCCGCTTCGATGGCGAAACGGACAAGCTGATGGAGGCTTTCAACAGCTCGCTGAGCTTCGACCGCAGGCTCTGGCGCGAGGACATCGAGGGGTCGAAAGCCTACGCCGAGGCCCTGGCCAGGGCCGGGGTGATCGACTCCGGCGAATGCGAACAGCTCACCGAGGGACTGTCCAGGGTGGCGCAGGAGATAGAATCAGGAGAGTTCGACTGGCGGGATGAGGACGAGGACATCCACATGGCGGTGGAGCGCCGCCTGAGCGAGCTGGCGGGCCCGGTGGGCGGCAAGCTGCATACCGGCAGGAGCCGTAACGACCAGGTGGCGACCGACATGCGCCTCTGGCTGATGAGGGCGGTGGACACCGTGCTGGATGACCTGAAAAGCCTTCAGCGTGCCCTCCACGGCCGGGCGGAGACGCAAACGCGGGCCATGATGCCGGGGTTTACCCACCTGCAGCCGGCTCAGGTGGTAAGCCTGGCCCATTACCTGATGTCTTTTTTCTGGATGCTCCAGAGGGACCGCGAGCGTTTCAGGCAGCTCCGCTCCCGGGCCTCCGTGCTGCCGCTGGGCTCGGGCGCCCTGGCGGGCCAGGCCCTGGGAGTAGACCGCGAATTCCTGGCCCGCCGCCTGGGTTTCGAGCGGGTCAGCCCCAACAGTATGGATGCGGTGGCGGACCGCGATTTCGTGGCCGAGTTCCTGAGCCTGGCGGCAATCGCCATGAGCCACCTCTCCAGGCTGGCCGAGGACCTGATCATTTATTCCGGCCCGGGCTGCGGGTTCGTGGTGTTGAGCGACGCCTACTCCACCGGGAGCAGCCTGATGCCCCAGAAAAAGAACCCGGACTCTCTGGAGCTGGTCCGCGGCAAGGCCGGCCGGGTAATCGGGAGGCTGGCAGGACTGCTGGCCACCCTCAAGGGGCTGCCCTCGACCTACAACAAGGACCTGCAGGAGGACAAGGAACCCCTGTTCGACTGCTACGACACCCTTACGGCATCCCTGAGGATCACCGCCGGCGTGGTGGTGACCCTGGAGGTGAACGGCGAGAAAATGGCCGCGGCCCTGGATGATTTCCTGCTGGCCACCGACCTGGCGGACTACCTGGTGGCCCGGGGCCTGCCGTTCAGGGAGTCGCACCGCGTGGTGGGCCGCCTGGTGCGCGAGTGCGAGAAAACCGGGCTGGGCCTCAAAGACCTGCCCCTGGAGACATATACCCGCGAGAGCGGGCTTTTCGGCCCGGAGATCAGGGAAGTCCTGGATTTCGCAAGCTCGCTGGCCGCCCGGGGCAGCTACGGCGGCACTGCCCCCGGGGCGGTGCAGGCGCAGCTCGAAGAAGCCCGGCGGCTGCTCGAGTAATTAAGTGCAGAAAGAAAAGGCAGGAACTTTCATCTGAAAGTCCCTGCCTTTTTTCAATCCTGCCGTCTCAGGCACGCTTATTTCTTTTCGGTAGCCGCGTAGAAACGGGCCAGCAGCTCGGCTTTCCTCTCGACGATTGACCCTGTGCGCGGGTTGTCTGGATAGTCCTCGATGATCCGGTCCATCATCTCGAGGGCCTCCTCGTTTTTGCCCTCCATGGCCAGCACCCGGCTCAGGGCATCCATGACCTCAATCTTCTGGTAATCATAGACCGCCATTTTAAGGGCTTCGCCGTAATGGGCCGCTGCCTTGTCGAGGTCCTCCATCTGCTCGTAGACTGCAGCCTGGCCGATAACCGCGTTCAGCATCAGCGGGTTGTCGCCGGCCAGTTTCTCCCTGCATTCTTCGAAGCGGGTCAGGGCCTGGTTCAAGTCGCCTGCGTTGTAGTGGGCGTCGCCGGCGAAAAACAGCGCCTTGTCGCCGGCCGCAGTGCCGGAGTATTCCTCGGCCACCCGCTCGAAGTCCGAGGCCGCCAGGGCAAACTGCCCGTTCAGGTACAGGCCCTGAGCCTTGAATAAAGCCAGCTCGGCCTCGTTGACCTGTTCGCGCCGGTAGTTGAAATACATCCAGACCATGGCGATCAGGACCAGTACGCCTACTACTCCCATCACCAGCCGGGTCAGGTTCTCCTGGATGAAATGGCCGGCCTCGAAAGTGGCACTGACAAAAGCATCTTCCTTGAGTTTTTTCTTGGTAATTCTTTTCCTGCCCATTGACTTGCACTCCTGCGTTGCCGCCTTGGCGACAGCTTTTCGATGAAACCCGCCTGCCGCACAGCCCTCGAACAACCGTGAGCAAGCGTTGTCTTTTTTAAGAACCCGGCGGATTATTATCCGGCCGGCATCCCCGGAGCGCGGCGTCCTTTCAACAAGCCGAAAATATAACAGAACCGGGGCGAATTGGCAAGGCGGTTCTTAAGATTTTCCCGGGGATCTCGATGAAATCGGCCGAATATCGGCCCACTGAGCCGGTTCTTGAGACATCTTGCTTGACTGGATCGGCCGGGTAAGGTACAATCGGGGATGTCCGGCGGCATGAGCCGGGCATCTCTTGAGAGACGGATCTTCCCCGGCGGCGACCTTTAGCCGCTTCCATACGGCGCCAATCACCTGGCGCTTTTTGTTGGACAGCACCAGATCCGGGCTTCCCCCTCTTGACCAGGCGGGGAATCCCTGGCAGAGCAGGTTTTATATTCCCGGTCGGAATCGGCGATTCATCCCAGTACCTTCAAGCCCATGATAATGAATAGACTGCTCTTCATACTGATAATCACAGTTTGCCTTTTTCCGTTTGTTACGGGGGAAGGCGCCTTTCCGCAGGTTCTCCCTTTCACGACTTACACCTCGGACGACGGCCTGTCGCAGTCGACCGTGCTTTCGATCATGCAGGACAGGGATGGATACATGTGGTTCGGGACCTGGAACGGGGCGAACAGGTTCGATGGCAAGGTAATGACTTCATATTATGCAAGCGACGGGCTGGCGGGTAACCAGGTCAGGACGATGCTGGCGGATAGGGCGGGAAACCTCTGGTTCGGCACGGATAAAGGCTTAAGCAGGTTGTCCGGCGGCGAATGGACCACTTTCACCACCGGGGACGGGCTGGCCAGCAATTATGTCTGGTCCCTGCTGGAAGACAGGGATGGCAGCCTCTGGGTCGGGACCCAGGGGGGTGGGCTCTCCAGGTACGACGGGAGCGGCTGGACCACTTTCACCGCCGAGCACGGGCTGGCCGGCAACCGGATCAAGTCGCTGTGCCTGGACAGCCGGGGCAGCCTCTGGTGCGGAACCGACTGGAGCGGAGCCGGCAGATACGATGGGAAAACCTGGGAAACATTCAATACCCGGAACGGCCTGGCCCACAACCACGTGAATTGTATAATCCAAGACTCCCGGGGATGTTTATGGTTCGGAACTTCCCTGGGCGCAACCAGGTACGACGGCGAGACCTGGAAAACCTATGCGACCGGGGATGTCCCGGCCGGGAACGTTGTCAACTCGATACTCGAAGACGAGGAAGGCAACTTGTGGTTTTCCACCAACAGAGGAGTCGCCAGGTTCGATGGCCGGACCTGGACCGTCTATACTACCGAAAACGGCCTGGCCCATGAAGTGGTATTTACGAGTTTTGAAGACAGGGAGGGCAACCTCTGGTTCGGCACTAATGTAAGGGGAGTCAGCATACTGAGAAACCTGGCCTTCTCGACCTTTACCCAAGACCAGGGATTGGCCGACAACATAGTTTACCCTGTCCTGGAAGACAGGCGGGGCGACCTCTGGTTCGGCACTTACGGCGGAGGGGCGAGCAGGTTCGACAGGAAGACCTGGAAGCGGTTCACCACCGCCGACGGTCTGGCTCAGAACTTTGCCATGTCATTGCTGGAAGACAGGCATGGAAACATCTGGTTCGGCACTTACAACGGGGTTTCCATGTTCGACGGGAGCCAGTGGAAGACTTTCAGGACTGCCGAGGGCCTGGCTCATGACTACGTGGTTTCCCTGCTGGAAGACAGGCATGGCAACCTCTGGTTCGGCACCCAGGGAGCGGGTGTGTGCAGATATGACGGGGTTGAATGGGAGACATTCAATACCGGCGACGGCCTGGCGGGCAACAATGTCTTTGCCATGCTGGAAGACAGGCATGGCAACCTCTGGTTCGGAACTGAGGGGGGCGGGGTCGGCAAGTATGACCAAAAGCAGTGGAGCACATTCACCACGGAGGACGGGCTGGCCGGTAACGAGGTAAATGCTATTTTCGAAGACAGCCAGGGAAACCTGTGGTTCGGCACGGAGTCGGGAGGTGTCAGCAAGTTCGACGGGAGCAGGTTTTCCAACTACTCCACGGTCAACGGCCTGGCAAGCAATACCTGCTATTTTATCATCCAGGACGAAAATTACCTTTATTTCGGGACAAACAAGGGGATCAGCAGGTTCGACGGCAGTAAATTCAAGCTTTATACCTCGCATGACGGCCTGGCGACCAATGAGATGAACAGGGGGGGCTGCACCAGGGACAGCAAGGGTAACTTGTGGTTCGGTACGATACACGGAGCCACCAGGTACGACCCGAAGCTTGACAGGCCCGACCTGGTCCCGCCGCCGATACATATCACCAGGGTAAGCACGATCGATAATAAGATGGTGGCGCACGGCTCCAGGCTGGGCAGCTCCGAGAACCACCTGAGGTTCGAGTACGCAGGCATTTCTTTCGGTGCGCCGGAAGCCCTGGTCTACAGTTACAAGCTGGAAGGCTCGGATGCTGACTGGCAGGTCTCCACTTCCAGGACCGTCCAGTATACGCACCTCCCCGGAGGGCGCTACGTTTTCAAAGTCAAAGCGATGAACAGGGACGGTGTCTGGAGCGAGTCTCCGGCACAGTTCGCTTTCACGATCGCTCCGGCTGTCTGGAAAACCTGGTGGTTCAGGACCGTTTCACTGGTGCTGGTGGCCGGGATAATCATCATGGCCTTTAAATACTGGCTCAAGCGCAGGACAGCCAGAGAGCTGAAGGAAAAGAACATTGAGTTGGAAAACACCCTCAAGCTGCTGAATCTGGAGATCCTCGAGCATAAAAAAACCGTGGAAACGCTGCGGGAGAGGGAAATGTTCAATTTCGCCCTGTTCGAGCACAACCCGGTGGAAACCATTGTTGTGGACCTCGAGGGAAGGATCGCCAGCTTCAACCTGGCTAAAAGAAACTCCGGCGACAGGGTGCCCGGTATAGGGGAAGTGATGTACAGGGATTACGCCGGGAAACACGAAGTTGACATGTTTTCCGAAATGATTGAGTGTATCGAGAGCGGGGAGCTGAGAGAGTTCCCGGAGCGGAAGTACGGCGACAAGATCCTTTCTATCAAAATAGCCCCTTTCCGCAGCGGAGCCATTATCACCTCCCAGGACATCACCGAGAGCAAGCGGGCAAAAGAGAGAATCCAGGACTCATTGAGAGAAAAAGAGCTTCTGCTCCAGGAGATCTACCACAGGGTGAAGAACAATCTCCAGGTTATTTCCAGCCTGCTGAACCTCAAGTCAAAAGCCATCGTAGCGGAAAAAGACGCCCAGGTCTTCGAAGACTGCAAGAATTTTATCAGGGCCATGACACTGATCCACGAGAGGTTATACCAGTCCAAAGACCTTGCCAAGATAGATTTCAAAGGATATGTAATCGATATCGTGGAAGAATTGGTCGAGGCATACAACTCCGAGAACAGGGACAAAGTCATCCTCAAGCTGGACCTGGAACAGGTCTCTCTGGGGATCGATTCGGCGATTCCCTGCGGGCTGGTGCTCAACGAGTTGGTTACCAATGCCCTGAAGCATGCATTTCCCCGGGGCAAACCGGGCGAGATCGAGGTATCTTTGCATTACGGGGATGGCAAGGAGATCGAGCTGGCGGTCTGCGACAACGGAGTAGGGATCCCCGAAGGGCTGGATTTTGCCAGGAACCAATCCCTCGGACTGATGCTGGTCACCGGTCTGGTTAAAAACCAGCTCCAGGGTAAGATCGAATTTATCGGTAATGAGGGAACGGAAGTCAGGATCAGTTTCAGAGAGACCAAGCCCTGACATTCCTTTCCCCGGCTGAACGGAACACCCGGGCTCATTACCCCCGAGCTTGCCTGGGAAACTTTCAACAGGCCCCGGTGGTTTCAGGCGTAACAGCGCACCTCGAAGACCCTGGCCTCCGGCACCCCGTGGGTGGCGCTTACCGCGATCCTGATTTTCCGGCAGCGCAGGCTGTCGAATGAGTGCACCCTTTTACGCAGGTAGTTGCCGGTAACGGACTCCACGGTATTCCAGCCCCCGCTGGCAAATGCCTCTACCCGGTAGTCGCTGACAGTCTCCGGCTGCGGCCCCCCGACCATAGTGGCGTTGAAGCTGTCCTCGTGCGAGAGCGTCATCGAGCGGGTCAGGCCGGTGTCGAAAGTCAGGTGCAGCTCGGATAGCCGGGTCGTCCCGCCGAAGTCCAGCTCCAGCCAGGCATCCTGCGGGTCCAGGGAAGCGGAGCTCCAGCGATGGGAATCGTTCACTGCGCTGCGGGCCACCCCATCGACAACTTTGCGGGCCTCGCAGCCCGGCAGCCCGCTGCCGGCCGCTATTTGCGCCCGGGGCGCCAGGTCCGCGGGATCGCGGTTCGGGGTCCCTATCAGGTAGCCGTCCTGTTTCAGGATAATCTGTTTGACCGCTTCGGTATCCCCGGCGGACATGGCAAGCGGGACCAGGTTTTTGGCGGCGCAGTAGGCGGCGGCGGTTCCCGCCCCCTGGCCCATCACCGCGCAGGTAGCCATCACCCGCGTAGAGGACAGCGCCACGTGGGTCGCGCTGATCGCCCTGCCGCCCAGCAGGAGGTTTTTCACTTCCGAGCTGCAGAGCGAGGCCAGCGGGATGGAGTACAGCCTGTCGAGCGGCCGGCTGAAAAAGAAGTCGTTTTCTTTGTAGTCGAAGCCCTGCTCGCGGTGGTGGTCGAGGGGCCAGCCCCCGTAAGCGACCTCATCCGGGAAGATCCTCCCGGAGGTCAGGTCTTCCTGGCGCAGCACGTACTTACCCATCAGGCGGCGGCTCTCCCTGCGGGCCGGCAGGAACCCGAACCAGTCGAGGGCCCAGTTCTCAGCCCCGTGGTCGCCGTGGTTCTTGAGGTGGTCCCAGACACCGAGGAGGATTTTCAGCAGCTCTTCCCTGATCCGGTCGTCATCGCGGATGGTATCCAGCATCCCGCCCCACTCGATCCACCAGTAGCCGTACTCCAGGCCGCCGTGGCCGCGCGCCAGGTCCTTATCCGTGGGGAAGCGGTAGGCCCAGCCGGGCGGGACGAAAGGCACCGGCCGTCCCATGTCCCGGGCTTGGAACAGCAGCGATGAGCCCATGGTATAGGGTTTCGCCTTCTCCGGAGCCAGAGATTCACCGAACTCCGAGGCGGCTTCCTGGCCTACCCGGAAGGGATTGCCCGCCAGGTAACCCAGGGTGCCGTCCCCGGTGCAGTCTATGAAGATTTTTCCTGCTATAGTGAAAGTCCGCTGGGTTGTAAGCTGGTAGCAGTCTACCGTGCGGATAAGGTCTTTTTCCCGGCGGCAGCCGCTCATCACGGTGTTGAGCAGCAGGGTCAGGCCTGGCTGGTAACGGACTTTTTCCCAGAGGATCAGGTCCCAGACCGCGGCGGAGCGCTGGGGGTTACGGACATGGTTCTCCAGGCGGAGCTCCTCGAGGATCCCGGTCTCCCTCGCCTCGGGCCTGCCGCCGACATCGGCCCCCCGGATATGCATCCGCACCTCGCTGGAGGAGTTGCCCCCCAGCACCGGCCGGTCCTGGACCAGCACGGTGGCGGCTCCGTTGCGGGCCGCGGCCAGGGCGGCGCAGACGCCGCTCATCCCGCCTCCCACTACCACTACCTCGGCCTCGAGGCTATCAGCTGCCGCTGCGGGCCCATGCTGCGAGGGCCCCGGGGCCCCCCGCAGACCGGCGGCGGACAGGCCGAGCCCGCCTGCAGCAGTCAACCCGCCCGCTCCTAAAGCCCCGGAAGATTTCAGGAAGTCTCTGCGTAACATGTCGGTTCCTTTCCAGGAAGAATTGTCAGCCAACTGGCTTTTTGCCCTGTTTCCGGTGCCTGATAGGCCCCCGGGCCGCCGGGAGCCGGGAAAGACCGTTTTTTCTCCGATATCCGATAGAGCCGGGCACCTTCCTCTCGCAGCGGCGATATCCCCCGGTTTTGACCAGACCCGGCGGCCGCCCGAACACCCGTGATCCGCCTGGGATGACAGGAAGATAATCCCGGCCTGCCTCGATTACAAGAGTTCGGGGAAAAATTATTGCCTGTCCGGGAATGACTGTTACCCCGCTGCGGTTGAACAGCGTCCGGCTGCCTTGAACCCTCTTGACATTTCAAATTAAAATTCTTATATTAATAATTAGGGTACGAATCATTAGGGTACAAATTAATAATTTCAAACCCTGTGCGACACCTTGTTTCAGATTGTTAGTTGTTCGCGCGGTATTTTACATTTGTCCCGGAGCGTGAATGGCCAAAGAGACGATTGAAGAAGGGACCGGCCCGGCCGGAGCAGCCAGCCGGAGTTCAGGGCTGGATAACGGAAAAACCGGGGTTAGGGGTGCCGGCTCGGGTTACGATCTCCGCATTCTCAACTTTCTGAGACGGATAACCCGGGCAGTGGACATCCAGTCGCGGAAAGTGGCTGCGGTTTATGGAATCACTGTCCCCCAGGTTGTCTGCCTGGTGAAGATTGTGGAAGAGGGCTCGACCACTATTACGAGCCTGAGCAAGAGCGTGTACCTGAGTTCCAGCACTGTGGTGGGGATCCTCGACCGCCTGGAGGAAAAAGGGCTGATCGAGCGCCGCCGGGACCGGGTCGACCGGCGCCTGGTACACCTGACGGCCACGAAAAAAGGCCGGGACCTGGTGGATAAAACGCCCAGCCTGGTACAGGAGTCTCTCTGCAACGCTTTCAGGGATCTACCTGAGCTGGAGCAGGCCACGATCGCGCTGTCGCTCGAGAGGATTGTCGAGCTGATGGAAGCCCCGGAGCTGGAGGTAGTGCCGATCCTGGATTTGCCTGTCGAGCAAGGCGGCGAAAGTTGACAACGCGCTCGAGGTTGAGGGTGTGTCCGCTGTTTCAGGGACATGAAGGAGCCGGCCTGAACGGAGCTGCAGGGAGTTTTCCCTGAGGTCGGATGGCGGCAGTAATTTCGCAGGGCAGCGGCTAGAGGACAATGGTTCTATGGCGACAGTTGCCTGAGTTGACAGTTAATTTAGCGGGAATGGTTGAATTGAACGATGGCGGAACTTGCTTACGAAAGCCTGACCGGTCTGCAGAAAGCGGCCATCCTGGTGGTGGCCCTTGGAGTGGAGGCGTCGAGCCCCATATTTAAAAACATGTCCGAAAGCGACATCCAGCAGCTGACCATCCAGATCGCCAATATCGAGGAGATCCCTTCGGTGGTCACCGATGCTGTCGTGGAGGAATTCTACCAGATGGTGCTGGCCCAGGAATATGTAGGCCAGGGTGGTCTCGAATACGCGCGCAGCGTGCTGGAGCAATCCCTGGGCGAGCCCAGGGCTGCCCAGGTCCTGTCCAAGGTACAGGGAGCGCTGCACGTGTCCGGTTTCAAGCTCCTCAAGAAAGTGGACCCTGCCCAACTGTTGAATTTCATCCTGCACGAACACCCCCAGACTGTGGCGGTGATCATGGCCCAGATCGAGCCGGAGCAGGCGGCCTCTATCCTGGCCGAGCTGCCGGAGCAGCTGCAGAACGAGATAGTCTACCGGGTGGCCACCATGGGCAAGATCAGCCCCGAGCTGCTGAACGACGTGGAGAAGACCCTGGAAAGCCAGATGGAGAGCGTGCTCGGACAGGATTTCTCCCAGGCCGGGGGGGCCAACACCGTGGCCGAGATACTCAACCTGGCTGACCGCAACACCGAGCGCAAGATACTCGATACCCTGGTACAGAAGGACCCTGAGCTGGCCACGGAGGTGAAGAACCTGATGTTCGTGTTCGACGACCTGATGCTGCTGGACGACAAGAGCCTGCAGCGGGTGATGAAGGAGATAGACGTCAAGGACCTGAGCATGGCGCTCAAGGGAACCGGCGAGGAGCTGAAAGACAAGTGTTTCAACAATGTCTCCGAGCGGGTGGCCACCCTGATCCAGGAGGAGATGGATTTCATGGGCCCGGTGCGTCTGCGGGACGTGGAGGAGGTGCAGCAGAGGATCGTGGACGTGGTGCGCTCGCTCGAGGAGGACGGCGAGATCGTGGTCAGCGGCAAGGGCGGCGCTGAGGACGCCCTGGTCGAATGAGATATATAGTTAAACGGCCTCCTGCCAGGGCGGTCTCGAACGGGGCTGCTCAAGGGACCTGATACTAGTCCGGATTATTTCAGCCTGAGAATAAGGGGATAGTAAAAGATGGAGATTTATAAGACCAAGAAAGAGGCTGAGAACAACCGGCCGGAGCAGAAGACAGAGGTCATGGCATATCCATGTCCCAATTGCGGCCGGAAAGTCTTTGAGGCGGTAGATGATAGGGGATGCCCTTATGCAGGGCAGGGCGTGTGCCCTTACTGCAATCAGAAGATGGTCAGGACGCATTTCCCGGCTAAAGAGCGGAATATCGTCCTGCAGTACGGCGAGGGTGCGATTAACATGGGCAGCCTGGCGGACTATGTTTTCGGCAGAAAGTGAAGTGAGGTCGGGCTCTGCAGCCCCGGGCACCGCCGAAAAATTGTGGCCGGCCTCTTGCCGAGTCGAACTCTCTCGCGTGTTCAATTCAACCGGCGGGTGATACCTGGTAATACAAGCCGGGTGGTTATCACAGGAAAGATTCAATGGCGAAACGCTGGAAAAAAATCGACGTCCATTTGAGGAGAAACAAGACCAGGGCTTACCTCAGAGTGCCCTACCGTACGCCGGAAGGCACGCTGAAAGAGCCCCTGAAAATTGAGGACGCTCTCAAGGCCCTGAAGGCGGCGGGGGTGGTAGAGGGGATAGACTACGGGCGGCTGAAGATGATTTTCGAGCAGAACCTGTTCGATGAGGAGATGCTGGTAGCCCGGGGTAATGAACCCAGGAAGGGGAGCGATGCCCGTATCGAGTATTATATTAATACCGAGAATAAAAGCCGACCCGTGGCCACGCAGCAAGGCCAGGTAGACTACAAGAAAGCGTCCCTGATAAACAACGTGTCATCGGGAGACAGGCTGTGCCGGCGCCACCCGCCAGGCGAGGGCCGTCCCGGAAAAACCGTCACCGGCAGGAAGATCCCCGCAGAACCTGGAGAAGACATTCCCCTGCCGCAAGGCGTCAACACCAAACCTTACCCGGACGATCCCGACATCCTGCTGGCCGAAATAGACGGTCATGCGGTTCTGAACGGGAAGAACCTGGTGGAAGTTCGGCCGTTTCTGGAGGTCAAGGGTAACGTTGATTATTCCACCGGGAATATCGATTTCAAAGGTTCGGTAAGAATCCGCGGCGACATCAAGTCCGGTTTCAAGGTCAGGGCGGCGGGAGAGCTGGAAGTTGACGGGTGCGTGGAGGACGCCGAGGTCGAGGCTGCGGGAGACATCACGGTCAAGAAAGGCTTCATCGGCCGGGGCAATGGCCATATCAGGGCGGGAGGCAACCTCGCTGTCGGTCATGTCAAGAACCAGAAGATCACTTGCTCGGGATACCTTAATGCCGGCGGAGAAATCCTTCACGCCAGAGTTTATGCCGGCAAAGACATTTTCGTTTATGGGAAAAACGGGGCGGTCATCGGCGGGGTCGTGGAAGCAGGAGGCTCGATAGATGCTGCACGTCTGGGCAACGATCAGTTCGTCAAAACCGGGCTTTTTGCCGGGAGCAAGGCCAAGACCAGGGATAGGCTCGAAAAAGTGGAAAAAGCCATCGCCAAGCTTGAAGAGAACCAGACGGTGATGCAGGATACGCTGCAAAAACTGTTCAAGCTGCGGGCGGAAAAGGAGGATGATCTGCCCGCGGAAAAGCAGTCCCTGTTGAAGAAAGTGCAAAGGACCAGGCTCCACCACCTCAAGCGCCACAAGGAATTATCTGAAGAAAAGAAGCGGATCCTGGAGGAAATCGGGCATGAAGACCGTTGCCATATCAAGGCGATCAAGAGTGTTTTCCCGGGAGTCGAGATGACTATCGGCAGGGCCCGGAGAAAAATCAGCAGGCGTTACGACAAGAAGATCTTCCGCTGCCAAAATGGCAAAGTGGTGGCTGGAGAGCTGTTCAGTTCTCAAAATCAGGAAGGTCGCGATCACGCTTGACCGAGGTGTGTTAAAGAATAAAGACGTATATCAGCAGGAGTATTGGCTACTATGGATAATTTAATGCTGGTTTCCAACAGGCTGCCCGTCTCCATCGAGAGACGGAAGGGTGAGCTGCAGTTCCGGCCGAGTGTCGGCGGTTTGGCGACCGGTCTCGCTTCGTTTTATAAATCATACGAAAGCCGGTGGATCGGCTGGAGCGGGATTCCGCTAGACAGCATTACCGAAGCCGAAAGGGAACATATCGCGAAAGTTTTGAAAAGAGATTACAACAGCCACCCGATTTTTTTCACTCAGAAAGAGGTCAAGAATTTCTACAACGGTTTCTGCAACAAGACCATTTGGCCGATGCTGTTGTATTTCACCGAGCATGTAGTCTATGACAAGATTTTCTGGGAGTCGTACAAGCATGTCAACCGGCTCTTTTGCAACGCCGTGATCAAGAACGCCAGGGAAGACGAGGTGATCTGGATCCATGACTATCATTTGATGCTTCTGCCGGGAATGATCAGGGAGAAGAGGCCGGACTCCCGCATCGGCTTTTTCCTTCACACCTCTTTCCCCTCTTTCGAGATTTTTCGCCTGCTCCCCTGGCGCAGCGAGATATTGAAAGGGGTCCTGGGAGCGGACTTGATCGGGTTCCATACATATGACTACGTGCGGCATTTCCTCAGCAGCGTCCAGAGACTGCTCGGCCATGACTGCACCCTTGGGAAAATCAATACCGGCGAAAGGATAATCAAGGTGGATACTTTTCCCATCGGTATCGATTACAAACGCTTTTCGCAAAGCACCTGGGATGTGAATGTCCAGAAGGAAAAAAACAAGTGGAAGAAAAAATTATTCGGTAAAAAAATTATCCTTTCGGTCGACCGGGTGGACTACACCAAAGGCATCCCGCGCCGGTTGGAGGCTATTAGCATGTTTCTGGAAAAATACCCGGAATATAGAAAGAAGATAATTTACATCCTGCTGGCCGTGCCTTCCCGGGAGCAGCTTGGCCAGTACAAGCTATTGAAAAAACAGATCGATGAGCTGGTCGGGAACATCAACGGCAAATACGGGTCGATCGAGTGGACTCCTGTGCTGTATCTCCATCGCTCGCTGCCTTTTCACCAGCTCGTGGCGCTGTACAACACCGCCCATGTCGCCATGGTGACCTCATTCAGGGATGGCATGAACCTGGTGGCCAAGGAATACCTGGCGTCCAAACCCGACGGCAGGGGTGTCTTGATCCTCAGCGAGACAGTCGGCGCGGCCAAGGAGCTGGGCGAAGCGGTCATTGTCAACCCGAACAACATCGAAGAGATGGTGGAAGCGTTGAAAACAGCCCTGACCATGCCGGAAAAAGAGCAGGTGAAACGCAACAGAGTCATGCAGAGACGTCTCGAGCACTATAACATAGTCAGGTGGGCCGAGGAGTTTATCAAGAGATTGCACGCCTCTAAGGAATATCAGAGAAGAATGCAGGCCAAGGTGATGACCCGGGAGATAAGAAAGGAGCTGGTCGGGAAGTATCGGAAAAGCACCAGGAGGCTTTTCCTGCTGGATTACGACGGGACCCTGGTGCCGTTTTTCGGCAAACCGGAAGAGGCTGTACCCTCCAGGGATTTATTGAAGATGCTGGCCAGGCTGGCCGGCGACCCGCAGAACGAGTTGGTGCTGATCAGCGGCAGAGACAAGGATACCATGCAGAAATGGTTCGGAGAGCTGAATATCGCCATGTCGGCCGAGCACGGAGCCTGGATAAAGAACAGCTCCGGTGAGTGGGAAATCATCAGCACGCTCGACACCCATTGGAAAAACGAGGTAAGGCCGGTTCTCGAGCTGTTCGAAGACCGGACCCCGGGCTCTCAGCTCGAGGAGAAACAGTTCTCTCTGGCCTGGCACTACAGGAGAGTGGATTCGGAGCTGGGCCTGCAAAGGGTAATAGAGCTGGTAGATGACCTGTCGGATTTCTCCGAGGCTTACAATCTTCAGGTCAAGCACGGAGATAAGACTGTCGAGCTGAAAAACGGCGACATCAACAAAGGGCGGGCGGCCATGCACTGGGTGGCCCGGAATCGCTGGGACCTGATTGTCGCCATTGGCGACCAGTGGACCGATGAAGACCTTTTCGACGTGCTTCCCGAGGAGGCCTGCTCGATAAAAGTCGGCCTGTCGCCGTCCCAGGCCAAGTACAGCCTGGAAAGCCCGAAAGAAGTCAGGCAGTTATTGAAAGAGCTGGTTGCCGAGCAATAACCCGACCCCGCAAGGCAGACCGGGATTCTCCGGAATCTCAAGACAGCCTGCCGCATGACATAGGTCTGCCGGTATCAGCAGGAACTCTCTTAATCATACTAAACGCAGGAGAAAGATATGACCGGTCTGGATGATTATGCAGATATCGTGGGAGAAAAGGTGATTGCCGATCTATTCCGGAAAGCAAGAAAACTCTATGGAAAACACGTGCTCCATATCAATTCCACCTATCAGGGTGGGGGTGTGGCAGTGCTGCTGTCCTCAATGATCCCGCTGATGAACGATATGGGAGTCGATACCGGCTGGAGGATCCTGCATGGAAACCCGGATTTTTTCGCGATCACCAAAAAATTCCATAACGCCATATTAGGTAATGAGATAAATCTTTCCGAGATAAAAAAGAGACTCTATGCCAAGGCCAACGAGGAGTTCTCCAGGTTTACCCATATCGAGCACGATGTCGTGGTGATACACGACCCGCAGCCCTTGCCCCTGATAAAATTCTATAGGAAGAAGCAGCCGTGGTTCTGGAGGTGCCACATAGATTTATCGGCCCCGAACCCAGGACTCTGGGAGTATTTGAAGAAGTTCATTATCAGGTATGATGTGGTCGTGGTCTCGAACGAGAAGTATATCAGGAAAGACCTGCCTGTGGACTGGAGGGTCATCTGTCCCGCCATCAACCCGCTTGCCCCCAAGAACATGGAAATTCCCGAGAAGCTTATCGAGAAATATCTCAGGAAATTCGGAGTACCTACGGACAAGCCTTTGATTACCCAGGTCTCCAGGTTCGACAAGTTGAAAGACCCGGAAGGCGTGGTGGACGTGTTCAAGCTGGTCAGGCAGCAAGTGGATGCCAGGCTGGTGCTCTGCGGCAGCATGGCTGCGGATGACCCGGAAGGCGCGATGGTGTATGAGAGAATCAGCCGTAAAGCCCGCAAGCTGATAGAACAGAAAGACCTGATCCTGATAAACGTCGAGAACGATATCCTGGTAAACGCCCTGCAGAGGAACTCCTCGGTAATCGTACAGAAATCCCTGATGGAGGGGTTCGGCCTCACGGTGGCCGAGGCTCTCTGGAAAGAAACGCCGGTGGTGGCCTC
>JAFGTO010000005.1 GCA_016934095.1 Candidatus Glassiibacteriota bacterium | reverse complement strand
CTGCCTGGGCATGGGCAGCAAGCTGATCACCAAGGAGCTGGTCGCCGCCCGCGACTGGGAAGCGGTTGCCGAAAACGTGTCCCGGACTATAAAGCTGGTCAGCAAGGCACGGGGCGCCAAGTGAGCGCAGGCGAAGCGGCTTCATACCCGGGGGGACACAGCCCGCAACAGGAAAGCTGTCAAAGCATTCCCGGTCATTGTATCGCCGGGTAGCCGGTAAAAGTCCTGCTGCTCCGCAAAAACGAGAGGGCAGAGGATTAATGGTGAGCCGATAAAGGCCTGGAGGGAGACTGACAGAAAGTCATAAAAGAGCGGACAACCGAACCAGATAGCATAACAAGGCAATTCCCGGGTAGGAATGATTCGTTCTGTCTGGCTATCAGCTAGGGGCTAAGGAACTTCTACGATGATTCAGACTGCGTCAGAGTTCCTGCCGTTTGCCGCAGCATGATTCCAGGCAGGTCTCAGTCGCTCCTCGCAATTCTTCCGGTAAGGGTTACACTGCGGCAAGAGTCGGCATCTTTTGGATTAGGTTTAAATTCCATTCTATAATTGCCGTACTTTACTGCAACATTATCAGGTTTCGGGCAACAGAAGGTTATTCCCTCCAGTTTTTCCGGCTCCGGGCAGAAATCCCCCCAGACTTCACTGGTGAAACCATTGATAATAATCTCATTGCCTGCCGAGTTGAAGCGGATCGATTCGATTAGTGCTTGATATTCGAGCAGGCGATCCAGCCTGCATACCCAGACATTGCCTATATCATAGAGAAGTTTAAGGTGTTTTAAAGCTTCCATCGAGGATTCAGTGAATTCATCCGGGGAGGTGCTGGTCTTACCCAGATGTGTCATGAGCACCATAGTCCCTCGTCGCTCAACCAGCTGATCGAGGACCTGAGGTGAAATAATCTCCCCCAGATCATCGGCAGAGGCTTTGCTATAGTTTCCATAGCGGATGAATTCATATATTTTCGAGCCGTCGCGGAGCTGTCTAACCTTCAGCAGGCGGTTGTACTCCCTCAAAGCCTTTACCGATGAACGAACAAACCTGTTGAACAAGTAGTCCACTGCCCTTTTCAGTGCACGCGATTGGCTCTTATTCTGGCTGTAATATGCCTGCCAGCAGCTTTTAGCATCCAGCTTGACATTCTGCCCAATCACCCTGGTCGGCCGTTCGATCCAGAAAAAGTCGATTCCCAGCTTAAGGGCGTAGTCCAGGTGGTATTCAGGGAGCCGGTAATAGTTTGAGGCCCCGTCGATATACTCTTGCCAATCGCCATAACCAACCCCTGCTCCTACATTCTGCAAGTTATGCAAAGTCCCGTGGTTAATCCATACTCTGGGTTTGTTCCTGCATTCACTCAACAGCGAATATGCCTTTGCCGCGTCCTGCCGTGTAAATACCGGGTTGAAATTATAGTCTCCCCAGGTGTGTAAAACTCCTAGATAGCCACTTTCGAGATCAGGCATCAGCAGGTCGGGATGTGTTTTTAGGGCCACCTGATCAGGGTGGTAGGGATTCCGGTTAAAAACAAAGAAGGACTCGCAGTATGGCAACCCCATCTCTGCACCGGGAGCTGCGGCGGGGATGCTCCGGAAAAAATCCCTGATAAAGCTGTACCTTGCGGGCGTAGTCGTATCGATGTCGTTTGAAAAGCTGAAGGCGGCTTTCCAGGGATAGGGGTACGGTCTTAGAAAGATTCCTTTTGGCATCTTCTGTCCTCAACCGGCTCGGCCGGAAGCTATCGGCGCCCGGGCATTTACAATTTTATTGTTTCCAGCATGTTACGGACTCATCCTGATTTCCGAGCTGAGAAATCGACGGCTTTCCAGGTCCAAATTCTCGGTAACGCCTCCGGGATACCCTGCCGGCCTGGTGCAGGCTCATTGTGCATAGTCTGTGTCGAGTATTACTTCTCGTTTTTGCCGCCGTCAAGAGATCGTAAAAAATTCCGGGTGACAATGCCCGGAAACCTGGCTGAGGAAAGATCTCTCCGCGTTAAAACAAGAGTTGCGCTTCTGGAGTGGACAAATGATCACGGAAAGGTGAGTCCGGGGATGGATACTGGAAGTGTGTCCCGGCCGACCGGCCGGTATCTGGATTGTCGACCGCCTTTATTTAGTCTCCCCAGAAATTGTCATCCTTACCGTCCGGGTACCAGACAGTCAGGTATCCCTGCTCGTCGACTTCTGCGGAGTCGGGCAGCTGGAACCCGGGGTTATAGGCTTGCCGCTCCTTTAGAGAGTAGCTCGACTGCAGTTGCGCCTCCTGAGTTTTCTCCCGTCGCTGGAGAATCGAGCCCTCATAGAGTGTAATTTTCCCGATGTCTGTCATTACCGTGAAAGTGGGCTTGGAACGGCCCGAGATGTATCCACCCGCAGTAAGTCTCGAGATCAAGGCCAGGCCTTTGGCTACACTCGTCCGGTGATGTTCCATCCCGCGCATGGGAACACAATGAAACAAATAATGCGCCTCGATTGCGTGGCGGCGGCATTCATCATACAACTCGACCAAGGTTTCGAGGTCATCGTTGACCCCTTTTAGAAGAACATTCTGCGTATAGATAGTGATGCCCAAATCCTGAATCCTGTGCATGGCATCCACACTTTCAGGCCAGAACTCCACGGGCGAGTTGATCTGGGTGCCGATTTCCAGACGAAAGTTGCGCTGGTGCTTCGCAAACATCTGCACCAGCTCGTTGTCTACCTGTTTCGGGTGATGAGAGAAGGCCCTGGTGCCGATTCTTATTATCTCGATGTTCGGTGCGCTGCGGGCAATCTCGTCAAGTGCGAAATCCAGAATCTGAGTGTTGATCAAAGGGTCGCCGCCGGTGATCAGAATCTCGCGCACAGTATCACGTGCCTCTCTGGAGCCTGCCAGCGCTATATTATTTACGATCTGTTCTTTACGCAGAGTAAACCGCTGATAATTGCTGCGAAGACACCAGCGGCAATGTGAAAAACAGAAAGTGGTTAATTCCAGAAGCATCGTCCGCCTGTAAAGCCTCTCAACGCCTAGCAGAGCCTCCGTGTCTTCGCCTGTTTTCATATCCGCATCATAATGGCGCAATCGCCAGTGGCTTCTTTCGGATTCCTTCTCAGCCGGGTTGTAGAAAAACTGGCGGGCAATGCTCTTATACTGCCGGCTCTCCGGGCCGCAACTCCCCTCCAGTTCAGCAATCTTCCCTTTGAGAAAGCTTGATATGAGCTCTGGAAATGACCGTGTCGTACACTGCATGATCGGCTCTATCTGTCTTTAATATTCAATAACCGGGCTGCCGCATCGACGATTGCATCCTCGTGCCACAGGTCGGGAATCTGGGATTGCGGAATACTCAGGGATAAGCGCTCTTCCAGTTGGCTTACCAGGCGAATATGGCCGAGAGAGTCCCACTGTTTCACTGTATCTGCACTCAATTCCTCAGGATTTTCATCTTCACTAATCTGCAGGGTATCCAGAATGATCTCACGGACCTGTTTCCTCAAATCGGCAAGCGTAATCATATCTTCCCCTTGCATGGTTATCCCCTTTATTCGACAGCCATGCGCTGTAGTATCTGATAGTCTATTTTCTTGTTTTCGTTCCTGGGAATAGTCTCTGAGATCAATTTGAATTCGGTCGGTACCATATATGAAGGCAATTTCTCACGCAAATACGCTCCCAGAGCATCCAACGACAAGTCCTGTCCGGCTGTCAGAAAGGCGACCAAATGCGCCTCGGAAATCTTCCTGGTTCCCTTGACCGCTACTACGGCGACTTCCTCGATCCCGGGAAAAGAGATCATTACACTTTCGACCTCGCGGAGCTCGATACGGTGGCCGCGGACCTTTACCTGGCGGTCGATCCTGCCTACGTACTCGTAAACCCCGTCAGGGCGCCGGCGCAGCAGGTCCCCGGAGCGGTAGAAGGTCTGGGGCAGAGAAGGGTCGAAGGGATTGGGAACATAGCGGGTTCTGTTCTCCGCCTCGTTGCGCCAGTAGCCTGGTGATATTTGAGACCCGCAGAAAACACATTCTCCCTCTTCCCCCTCATCAACGACACGCTCACCATCCATCAAATAGACACCGATACCGGGCAGCGGGGTGCCCACCGGAATTCGGCCAGCCGGGTCCAGGTATTCCTCGAAAGTATACCAGTGAGAGAAGATAGCCGTCTCGGTGGTCCCATAAACATTATATATTCTGCACTCAGGGTAAGCTCCCTTCCAAAGATTGATTAATTCGGGCCGGACCGGTTCGCCGGTCAATATCAGGTGCTTAAGGCTCGAAAGGTCCGGCGAGCCGATTTTCCCGGCTTTGTTCATGGCCTCGATAACACTGGGCACCGAGAACCATACATTGATCTTCGACTCCAGGACATACAGGTGCGGATTGATCCTGTAGCGGCGTCGGTTGAACGGGACAAGGGTCCCGCCGGTGCCCCAGCAGTAAAACAGGTCGAACAGCGATGGATCAAAAGTAAGCTCTGAATGATGGGCAAACCTCAGACCGGGAGTAAAAACGAAGTACTCGAAACATGTCTTCAGGAACTGTACAATGTTGCGGTGCAAAACCATGACACCCTTTGGGTTGCCGGTGGAGCCGGAAGTAAAAATAATGTAGGCCAGGTCCTCAGCATTACGCAGGTCCAGCACCGGCCTGTTGCTGCTGAAATCCTTGAGGCTGCTTTCATCGTAATCGGCGCCGGAGGAGGAACCCTCCCCGAGGAGCAGCACCTTGAAATCAGCATCCAAGGACTTACGAATTCCCAGGACGCTGCCCAGAGTATGACTCTCGACGATGACAGCCTTGGGTTCAACCAGGTCTATTAAATATTCCAGACGGTTCAGTGGAAAGTCCTCTCCGAGCGGGACCCAGCTGGCTCCGCTCTTCAAGGCCCCCAATACTCCGCCGTAGGCATTGATATTCTTACCGGTAAAAATGCATACTCTCTCATTAGGTTTGCAGCCGGCTTCCAAGAGGCAGTGTGCGATCCGGTTGGCGCGCTCATCCAAAAAGGCATAGGTAAACCTTTCCGCATGGTCCTCCACCGCCACCGAGTCGGGCAGACGATCGGCCGTACGCTCAAAAAACTCATGTAAATAAGTGTTCCGGCAGTTAAGATCAGCCAAGCTGATATCGCTCATATTATCAGGCTCGATATTATTGGTCAGATGAAAATAGTTCCTTACAACTTCATTAATGTTCAACCAGTTAGGCGTAACTTAATCAGCCGGAAAATTCTTGTCAAGTGAGAGGCTCCTGAAGCCGGTGAAATCTAGACGCCGCAGATCTTTCCCAATTCCAGCCTTAGCAAAAAATAGCAAGATTGATGCCATACAGATGCCCTGCATCAAAACCGTTCTCAAATTGAATTGAATAGCGAGCGCATTCCTCGCGGCTCGCCGCGGGGCTAGCGAGCGAAGAGGAATAATCATAACCACTCTGACAATGGCAAACCTTATGCTCCTGAGCGGAGTCTTTCTTTCATGGGCCGAACTCACGGCTGAACCGGAGGTTCAAACTTGACTTCGTTCGTGCGCTCTCCTATCTTACCCGAAAATCGGAAAACGACATATACAGTTTCTATTTATCCATTTATGAGATCAGGAGAACTTTTCAGCCGGGAGTCGGGCCGATCATTCAAATCTCTATCTAGTCCTCGGTAAAAGGTCTCCCTTTAAGATTTACCACTTTCTTGCCTGCCGGCCTATCCGGATCGCTTTCATGGACAGGAACAAAGACACCGTCAAAACTCCCAGATTGAGCGTGGTTATGTCAGTCTATAACGGCGAACGGCACCTTGCCGAAGCGATAGAAAGCATTATCACGCAATCATTCGAGGATTTCGAATTTGTGATCATCGATGACGGGTCTACGGACGGCACCTGGGGAATCCTCAACAAATACGCCGGAAAAGACCCCAGGATTGTGCTCAGCCGCAACGAGCAGAATATCGGACTCACCAGATCTTTGAACAGAGGCATCGCTCTGGCAAAGGGAGAATATATCGCCAGGATGGATGCGGACGACCTGTCCATGACGGATAGGCTGGAGTTACAAGTAAGGTTCCTGGACCAGAACCCGGAAATCGGACTGGTATCGGGAGCCTGCAATATCGTGGATGATACAGGCCGGCCGATAAAAAAAATTTCGCCTCCCCTGGAAGACGAGGAAATCAAAGCCGAACTATTGATTAAAAACTTTTTCGGGCACCCTGAAATAATGGCTCGGGCCGAGATTATCCACCGGGTTGGAGGCTACGACGAGAAAATACCCTATGCACAGGACTACGATCTGTGGTGCCGCCTTATACCGGTGGCTAGATTTGCCTCCTTAAAAGAGCAAGTACTAATCTGGCGAGACACCAGGGAAAACATCTCGAATGTAAAGCGGAAAGCCCAGCTTGAGTGCGCATTCAAAATTTCCCTCAGGACGGTTAGAAAACATCTCGATGCGGCCCGCTTTGACCAGGAAGCTTACAAAAGACTGTGGTGGGCTTACCATGGAGATTTCGGCACTTTCTCCGTGACGGATATCTGCCGCCTGGAGCCGCTGTGGAGCCTGCTCGAGTCAAGAGCTGCCCTGATACCTAGAACCGCGGAAGGATTCGGCAACCTCGGTTTAAATCTCCTACGCCGGGGGAAATTGAAAGACGGCTTCCAGGTTCTTGGTATGGTGAGAAGACGTCTCGGCCACAAGGTATTCTGGTTTGATGTCGCCAAGTCTCTGCTGAAGGGATGTATCAAAAAATCGATGCCGGGAAAATGAAACCGCTCCGCTCGGTCGGGAAAGGAGTAACCCGGACTGCACTCAGAATGCTGTAGTATAAGATCGCAGGAGAACCCTGCCTGGTCAGGAACCGAAGAATGTCGATAGAAGCTTATAAAGACTCCTGGAGGGAAACGCTTTTTACCCTCTATGGAGAATTCGAACATAAATACTATTCGGGCGCCAGAGGTAAAGAGCGTTGGAGCTGGCGACGCAGAACCGGCGTAATGCCCTGGTTTGACCGGCTCGGTTTCCCCTGGCTCTATTTCCGGGAAAATGCGCTTGCGGGAACAATAGACTGCCTGCCTAACCTATTATCTTATGAGGATCAAAAATACACCTGCCTGTCCGATACGGATTTTTTTATCAGGGACGCGGGAAGGCCGATGGGTATATCTCTGATTCTCGAATTAATGAAGTCGTCGGAAGTTTATCTCTGTGCAAACGGCCCGCCGGAGGTGCTCGAAATATATGAAAAACTAGGCTTTAAAAATGTCGGCAAGGGTCACCGAGCCTGGCAGAGGCGCCTTGTGCCGGCAGGCAGAGCCTTACTGATGCGTGTAAAAGAAAATATTGCCGGGACCGGAGCTTCCGCATCCGTGGCAGCCGGCTCAGGTCTTTATTGGGACAAGAAAGAGGATTTTACTGAAATAGAAAATATCAGCGCCTCTTTTGGCCAGGACTATCTGAAAGGCTGCCGCAGTACAGGATTCCTGGAATGGCGTGTCGGGGAACACCCGGACCGGGATTTTGAAGTATGGGTCTGCCGGGATGACTCCGGGAAAAACATCGGTTACACTATTTTCAGAAGAGTAAGGCGCAGGAAGATCATGCCTTACCAGGCAATAATCTTTGACTTCGCTCTGGCGGCAGAAGCCGGAATTAACGAATCTGATTATATCGACCTGATGGAGAGGCTTTTCCTTGCACTGAGCTGCGATGTCGCCACGTACTTTCTGATCAGTCCCTGGGAGGAGAACCTGGAGGGAAAAGGATATGAACTTGTCTGGAAAGACCTGTTGCTGATGTATTCGAAAATCGTAGAGTTGCCGCCAACAGAAAATTGGCACCTGACATTGCTGGACACGGAGAAATTATTATATTTCTAGTGTTAAACGTCTGGCAATGCAAGATTCTTTCTGCCAATAGTCCCCTCAGTCTAACAATACAAAAGCCCGCGAACAACAGGGGTGCTTTCACGACCGCAGCGAAGTTGCTGGAGACCATACGATAAACAGCGGCAGTGGGAATCCTCCAATAATCTAATTTCGAGGAATATGAAACCTGGGCCCGTGGCAAGAATTGCTTACTTCAAGACCATCTGCAGCAAGATCCAGGCAGGTGTCAGGCGAAACTATACTCTCTGTTCTTCTGACGGAAGGCTCAAAAATTGCAGAAGAATTGGCCTGGATGGTTAGGTCTTTGCCTAGGCGGAGTGGAATGATTCGGGCCGTGCCTAGTGAGCCTGTTTATCTAGTTTATTGTACGACAGCATACAATGGCAACCCTGAGAAAAATCTTCTCTTGCATCCATCCTCCGGGTATATTTTTCAGGTAAGATGACAATCGAGCTATTATTCATCGAATTTCCAGGAGCATCCGTACATGTCCAAACTGAGCATCCTTTCCGAGCTGTGGGAGTTTATCCGTCACGAGAAAAAATGGTGGCTGACCCCGATAATCTTGGTTCTGCTGCTGCTGAGCCTGATCATTGTCTTCACCGAGGGGTCCGCTCTCTCCCCCTTCATCTATACTCTCTTTTAGGCGCTGACAAGGAAAATGCCGAAACAGATCCTTGGAATCTCTGCCTACTACCACGACAGTGCGGCCTGCCTGGTGTCCGGCGGGCGGATCGTGGCCGCGGCCCAGGAGGAAAGGTTCAGCCGCATCAAGCATGACTTTTCCTTCCCCGCTCAGGCGGTAAAATACTGCCTGGGATACGCCGGGCTTTCCGTGGACCAGCTGGACTGCGTGGCTTTCTACGACAAGCCGTTCATCAAGTTCGAGCGCATACTCGAAACCTACCTGGCCTTTGCTCCGGCCGGGATCCGCTCGTTCCTGCAGTCGATGCCGCTGTGGCTCAAGCAGAAACTCTTCCTCGGAGAGACCATCCGGCGCGAGCTGGGGTACCAGGGCCGGATAATTTTCACCCAGCACCACGAGTCCCACGCGGCCAGCGCCTTTTTTCCCTCTCCCTATGAAGAGGCGGCGATCCTTACAGTAGACGGTGTGGGCGAGTGGGCCACAGCCACTTTCGGCGTAGGCAGGGGCAATGAGATCGAGCTGGTCAAGGAGATCCGCTTCCCTCACTCGCTGGGCTTGCTGTATTCGGCGTTCACCTATTTTACCGGCTTCAAGGTCAACTCCGGCGAGTACAAGCTGATGGGCCTGGCGCCTTACGGGGAGCCGGTGTACGTGGACCTGATCCTGCGCGAACTGATCGACCTCAAACAGGATGGCTCTTTCAAGCTGAACCTCGATTATTTCGATTTCTGCGCGGGCCTGCGGATGACCGGCAAGCGCTTCGAGAAACTGTTCGGCGGCCCTGCGCGCAAGCCGGAGACACCGATCACCCGCCGGGAGATGGACATGGCCCGCTCGGTCCAGGTGGTCGCTGAGGAAGCGATCATGCGCATGGCTGTGCACGTGCACGAAACCACCGGCATGAAAAACCTCTGCCTGGCGGGGGGCGTGGCCCTCAACTGCGTGGCCAACGGCCGCATCCTGCGCGAGGGGCCGTTCGAGTCGATCTGGATCCAGCCCGCCGCCGGGGATGCCGGAGGTGCGCTGGGAGCCGCCCTCTTCGCCCACCACCGCTACCTGGGCGCACCCAGGCAGGCCGATAACCGCAGCGACAGCCAGTCAGGCAGCTACCTGGGGCCCGCGTACTCCGACCGGGAGATCGGGGACTACCTCGAGGCGGAGGGCATCCCCCACCACAGGCTGGACCCGGCCGGGATAGCCGGCAGGGTCGCCGGCCTGATCGCCGGGGAAAAAGTGATCGGCCTGTTCCAGGGGCGCATGGAGTTCGGCCCCCGTGCCCTGGGCGCCCGCAGTATCATCGGCGATGCCCGCTCACCCGAGATGCAGCGGGTGATGAACCTGAAAATCAAGTTCCGCGAATCGTTCCGTCCTTTCGCGCCTACGATCCTCAGGGAGTATGTCTCAGAATATTTCGAGATGGAGGCCGACAGCCCTTATATGCTGCTGGTGGCCGATGTGAGGAAGGATAAGAGGGTCGCAGCCGGGAACCCCGGGACAGACGGGGACCGGCTGCAGGGCCTGGAAAAAGTCAATGCCGTGCGCTCCGTGGTCCCGGCGATTACCCACGTGGACAACTCGGCGCGGGTCCAGACCGTGGACCGCAGGCACCACCCTCTGTACTACGATATAATCAAGTCGTTCAAAGAACTCACCGGCTGCCCGGTGATTATCAACACCTCGTTCAACGTGCGCGGGGAGCCGATCGTGATGAGCCCGGAACACGCCTACCGCTGTTTCATGCGCACCAAGATGGATTACCTGGTCATGGGCAGCTTCCTGATCGACAAGACAGAGCAGCCGCCGTGGCCCGAGACCGACAACTGGCAGGAATCTATAGTCCCTGACTGAGCCGCCGGAGGACAGAAGTGTCCGGAGACAAAGCGATAACGCAGAGGAGCGATTACAGGAAATTCGGGGTGAGCCTCGGCTGCGTGCTCTCGGCCCTGGCAGCCCTGCTGGCCTGGCGCGCTCACCCCGGAGCGGCCTGGGTAGCCGGGATAACCGGCGGATTTCTCTTACTGGCAGGCCTGGCTTTGCCCCCGGCCCTGGCCCTTCCCTACCGGGCCTGGATGGCTTTCGCCCGCGGCCTGGCCTGGTTCAACACCCGCCTTTTGCTGGTCCTGGTCTTCTACCTCGTGCTGACCCCCCTGGGCCTGATCATGCGGCTGATCGGCAAACGTCCGCTCAACCTGGAATGGGAGCCGGAAGCCGAGACCTACTGGATCACCCGCAAGCAGGCGCCTTTCGATCCCAAAAGCCTGGAGAAACATTTCTGATCTCTGGGGAGCCCTTCCCGGCCGGAATCATCCCGCCGTGGCCGGCCCGTCCTTACCTGAGGCTTTCGAGCGCCCGGCGGACTTCCACGCTGTCCATCCCCAGCTCCAGCGAGGCTTTGAACTCCAGCTCGGCGCTCTCGGGGAAACCCCGTTCCAGGCATATCAGGCCGTTGCGGAAAACATCCTTGGCGGCCAGGGATCTCACCAGGTCTATTTGCTTTTCCGCGTGTCTCAACAGAACGGTGTCCACTTCGAACCCCATTACTTTTTCCAGCTTTTGCCGAAAGTCCGCCGGCAGCAGGATATAGTAATACGAAAAGGCCCTTTTCAGCTCCCTGTCCAGGTAATAAGAGGCCAGGTTGTAGTCCAGGTTGATCAGCCAGGGGCCGGCCTGATAGCCTTTCCTGTAGTAGTAGACAGCCTCTTCCCCCCTGCCGGCACTCTCGAACTTGATCCCGAGGTTGCTGTAATCCAGAGGATCCAACTGGTCAGCCCAGTCTCTGCCCCAGCTCAATACTTTCTCGACCGCCTCGATCGTTTTCAGCCTGGAGAGGATGTACTGCCTGGCCTCCGCATGCTCGCCCATGAAGTCGATCACGAAACCCGGCAGGTAATCCTCGCTGGTACAGTAAATTGAAATGTTGCTTGCCAGGAATTTCCGTCCCCTGAGCGTGAGCAGCTCCTCGTTACGGGCGTAGTCGATCATCCGGCGGATGATCCTCTCCGGGGTATGCACGGTTACGCCCCAGAGCACCGCATAGGCCGCCGCTAAAGGCAGCAAGGCCGCCAGGGCCTGAAGCGTGCCCGAGCGCATTTTCTCGGGAGCGGCAACTACCCAGAAGCGAAAAGCGGTACAGGGCAGAAGGATCCCCAGCGGTGAAAAAATGTCCCAGTCGCGGAATACACCCAGGAAAGCGTGAAACAACACCAGCTCGGCCAGGTAAGCGGACAAGGCCAGAAATAGAAAGACACTGATACTGTCCGCTTTTAATTTTCGCCTGAACCTGACAGCTCCATACACGATCCAGGCCAGCAACAAATAATTCAAAGGGTTGTGCAGAAAGACCACGTTCGCCAGCTCGCTCAGGTGGGCCGGGCTCAGCATTGCGTAGGCGAATGCCTCCCCGCTCTGTCCAGGCCCGGCGCCTAATGTTTCCACCCCCGAGACAAACTGGTGAAAATAAGCCTCTAATCCCACAAGCCGTGAAACCAGAAACAAAAAGACCGCCGCCGGGGTGATAACTCCGAGGAGCCAGGCGGCCCGTGAGCGCCCGGCCCTCCGGCCTCCGGCATATAAAGTCCAGACCAGAGCCGGCAGCAGCGCCACGGCAGATGCATGGAAACCAAGGCAGAGGAAGAACACGGCAGATACCGCCCACGTGGCTCCCGGTTTTTCCAGCAGGCGACAACCGGCCAGCAGGAAAAACACCAGCGCGGCACCCAGCATGACTGTTACCTCGATAAAGCCGCTGAACAGCACCATTGTCCCGGAAGTCAAGACCAGCGCCAGGAGCGGTTTCGCCGCCGGGCGGTTTCCGGCCAGCACGGGTGCCAGCCGCAGAAGGCCGATGACAAATCCGCCCGCACCCAGGCCCACGGTCAGCGACCAGACCAGGAAAGCGCGCTCGGGTGCCGCCGCCCCGTCGAGCACTCCAGGCACCAGTCCGCCGAAGAGCAGGGAGTGCCAGCCCAATAAAACGGTGGAGAAAAAATGATAGTGGCGGTGGATCGACCACCCCTCCCCGGTCCGGAGGAAATAATTGTAGATGTGGTCTATCCCATCGCCCATCAGCGGGCAGCGGACTGTCAGACAAAATGCGGCCGCTCCCGCCGCCAGGCCGGAAACTATCACGTGTCTCCAGGCAACCGCAGACATGACCGGGCCGGGACCCGTGGACGGCTCCAGAAACCGGGCCAGCCGGGCACGCACCAGCGGTACGGCCCCCAGCAGCGATACGGCGAAAAAACCCGCCGCCACCGGCAGGGGATACCCGACAGGCAGGCTCAGGCCCCAGCCCCGGACAGGGAAAAAGACCGAGGCCAGAGCCACCGCCGCCAGGGCAATCAGCAGGTACGACAAGGCTATCTTTTCGACAAGCCGGCCCTGTTTCATCTCACCATACCAAAGATATAGTGGTTGTCTAAATAATTTTCCGATTTGATTTTTTCGGGGGATGGCGGAAACCTTCCTCACGAGTTCTCCGCCCTGACCCGGGGCCCCTACTACCTGCCAAATTTTTTACTCTGTTTAAGGAGACTTCTTTTACAGTGCGGAATTACTCAGATACACAGACATAATAAAAAATTTGGGAAAAAGGAAAAAACTTTTGACAATCGCTCTACTAAAAAGCAGTGAACCCTCTAAAAGTTTGTATTTTATTTAGTTAGCCCAAAATAACCCTTTAAGGAGATCACCACGATTAATACAAGCTTGCACAGTTATCTTCATTTTTCAAGTATTTCGAACAAGCAAGCGACCGCTGATTTTACCGGCAGTGAGATGACCCCGGATGCCGGACCATTGCTGCTCAGAGAAACTGAGAAAATGGTCGGTCATATCGAAACCCTTACAAAAGTGGCCGGAAACCGGCATCCAGGTTATGCAAAGCATACGGACAGTGGACTGCTTTCTCAGAAGACTCCCTGGAAATAAGCGATACCCCGGCCCGGCCGGACGGCGGGAAACAAAAATTTTCATTTGTACCGTCAGCCGTGATTTGTTAGGTTTCAGCGGCCGATTTTTTATCCGGTCCGGTTTGCCGGCCGGGGTACGGCGGCATACGGCACTATTTTTCATCCTGCAGGAAAGATCCCGAGCGAAAAACCGCAGCAGCAGAGGTGGTAAATGGTCTTCAAAGGGAATATCCGCCGGGCGATTGCCAGGCATCTTTTTTTCACCGTCCTTCTGGCCGTCAACATCTCGTTGTCCGGCTGCGGTGAGGACCGGGCGGCCGGTACTCGGCCGGCTGCAAAGAATTTCAGTCGGGTGGCGGAAGAAATCATCCGGCAGCGGGCGGCGGCCTTTGCCCCGCAGCCGTTCCTGGTGGTGGACTATTACCGCATTTACCGCAAACTGGCATACCCTCTGCCTGTCCGCCGGATAGACCATCCTCCCTTGTCTGTCGAGGACAGGTTCACCTATCCCTGGGAAATCTGGATGACCTGGGACCTGGAAGAGCGTGTCAACAGCCTGGGCTGGGCCGGGGAATGGCTCGGCGACCGGGAATACCGCTCCCTGGTCCAGGTGGACTTGAAAGCCCTGGCCGGCTGGCCTGTCTACAATGTCTGGGAAAACCCACACCTGTCGATCGGCCATGCTGTCCGGATGATGGCGGGCGCATACCGCAACTGGTCCTGGCTGGACCCGGACCTGAAAGAGGATCTCAGGCGCGCCTGTGCCAGGGTGGTGGATAACCACGCGGAATGGTTCAAGAGCACCAGGATGCACCTGACTGCGGCCGAAGAGATACTGGGCGCTGCCGAAAGGGGGTCCCTGACCCACAACATCCCCTTTATAGCCACCCTGGCCCTCTCCATGGCCGCGCGCCTTTGCGCTCACCCGCTGGCCGATGCCCTCGAAAGGCACTCCTCGGCCCTGGTGCTCGCCGAGCTGGAGCTGCGCAGGGAAGGTATCACCGAGGGGATATCATACGATGGGTACATACTCGACTTCATCGCCGACTGGCTGGGCGAGGCCGCCCCTGAAGTCAGGTCGGCGGTGCTCGACTGCCCGGAGCTCTCCCTGATGCTCAGCCAGTCGGCCCTGCTGGCCGTGCCGGGCGATGTCCTGCAGTCAGCCCCGTTCAACGACGTGGAGCCGCGGGAAATGCCTTTTCACGCAAGCGCCCATGCGAAGCTCGCCCGCTTCAGGTGGAGTCCGCAGTCAGCCTGGTACCTTGACCGCTTCCCGGCGGAGTGTCTGCGAGCAGACGCGCTGGCTGCACTCCACGGGCTCGAAAACCGGGGGCCCCGGGAAGCACCGGTCCCAGGGGCCGCTGAGGGGCTGTACGCCCTGGTGCTGCGCAGCGGATGGGAGAGCGACGACCTCGCGGTCGCAGTCTCGGCCTCGAATTCCCGGTCGGGCCACATACAGAAAGACAACGGTACGGTAGTGATCGGCACGCGCGGCCGCTGGCTGATAGACGACCCGGGTTACCAGCAGTACCTCGAGGGCCCGGAGCGCGAGTTCACCCTGGGCCGGACGGCGCACAACTACCCGGTGATTGACGGTCAGACCCAGAAAGTCTCCTCGGTAAAGCGGCTTGCCTGCGACGACCTGGGCGGCGGCCTGTACCACGCGGCTGTCGATATCACCGGCGGCTACGACCCGTCCCCGGGCCTCTCACGGGTAAGTCGCCATGCCTGGCTGCTGGACAAGAGCCTCGTGGTCATTGCGGACTTCATCACCGGGGAAGGCGTCAAAAGCTGCGGGTATTGCTGGCATGCCCACCCTGAAGCCGCCCTGTGGGTCGGGGACGGCGCCTGCCTGGTCCATCTCGATTCCGTGAGCCTGTGGATCCAGTGCCCGAACAGGCCGCTGGACGGCAGCGAGATAAAGCGCCTGCCCGGGACCCGGGGACAGATCTCTATCCTGGCGGACCTGGAGACAGGCAGTCAGGGCTGCATCTGGTGGATCTTCAATCTGGGGAGCGGTCCCGCCCGCTATACAGTGTCGGAAGACGGCCTGGCGCTCGACATCGCCGGCCGGCGGCTCTCAGTCGCGGGTCAGCCGCAGGCCGCCGGCAGGCCGG
>JAFGTO010000023.1 GCA_016934095.1 Candidatus Glassiibacteriota bacterium | reverse complement strand
GAGCGGTTCCCCGCCTGGTTCTATGCTATCCTGCGGAACGAGGCGTTCAATTTCCTGAAAAAAGCCAGGAGGGGCCTGCTGGATTCCCTGGATGACCCGGCTTTCCCGCTGGAGCCTGTCGACCCCGCCGGGGAGGACCCCGAACGGGCCGAGCTGACCAGGCGGGTCTGGGAGGCGATCTGCAAGCTGCCGCTGGAGCTGCAGGAGATCCTGGTGATGCAGCACTTCCAGGGGATGGACTACCGCGAGATCTCGGGCCTGCTGGGCATACCCAGGGGCAGCGTGGCTTCCAGGCTGTACCGCGCCCGCACGGCCTTGAAACAGAAGCTGGGCGGCGTGCTAGATCGAATGGAGAGCTGAGCGATGACCTGCGATAAGTTTCGCCTGCAGATTATGGAGTACCTCGACGGCGAGCTGGGACCGGAAGAGCACCAGGAGGTCGAGCGGCACCTTGCCGGGTGCAGCGCCTGCCGCAGCGAGCTGGACTCCCTGCAGAAGCTGAAAGAAATAACCTCCGGCATGCAGTTCGCTCAACCTGAGGAGGAGGTCTGGAAAATGTACTGGGAACAGGTTTACAACCGCCTCGAGAGGGGACTGGGCTGGGTGCTCGCCTCAGTGGGGGCGATAATCCTCCTGGCCTACGGAGCATTCCATTTCATCCGGGATTTCCTGCTGCGCTCCGGGGAGCCGCTGCTGCTTAAGCTCGGGGTCTGTGCAGCGGTCCTGGGAGCTGTCATCCTTTTCATCTCGGTACTGCGCGAGCGCCTCTTTATCCGTAAAACCGATAAATACAAGGAGGTCGAGAAATGATCGTAACCACCACGGAAAACATCCCCGGCAAAAAAACTGTCAGGGTCATCGGCCTGGCCAAGGGCAACACCATCCGTGCCCGCCACCTGGGCCGCGACATCCTGGCCGTCTTCCGCAACATGGTCGGCGGGGAGATCACCGACTATACCAAGGCCATCGCGGAATCCAGGGAACAGGCCCTGGACCGGATGGTCGAGGATGCCCGCGCCCAGGGCGCCAATGCCATAACCCGCATGAGGTTCACTACCAGCTCGCTGATGCAGAACGCCGCGGAGATCCTGGCTTTCGGCACCGCCGTGGTGGTGGAGGACTGAGTGCAACGAACGCCCCGGGCGGCCTGCCTGTTCCCCCAGCCGCCCGGAGCGGCTTTGCCCTGCACCTGTCAAGCCCGGCTCACCGGGCCCCTGCCGGACCTGCCGCATCCCGCAGAAACTCAGCATTGACAACAGCACTGCGCCAGGTATTTTTATACAGGATTCCCTTGCTGCATGAAGGGATTTTTATGCACCCATAGTCAATCTCCAAAAACCCGCACCAAAGAGAAACGTATCATGCTATAT
Source organism: Candidatus Glassiibacteriota bacterium (assembly GCA_016934095.1). Lineage (GTDB taxonomy): Bacteria > Gemmatimonadota > Glassbacteria > GWA2-58-10 > GWA2-58-10 > JAFGTO01. The sequence continues at coordinate 5,777 of JAFGTO010000023.1, read as the reverse complement.
CCACAAGCCAACAGGTTCCGTGAGATGCTTGTGCAGGAGGGTTTCTGGCTGTTCAAGGCCGACCCTGAAGACCGCGGCATCGAGGAAAAATGGTACGCAGGCCCGCTCGAAAGTGCCGAGACCGTGGCTGTCGGCGCGGCGTTCAACGAGCAGCTTCCCCACCACCTGAACCACCTGGGTTCGGTATGGTACCAGCAGCAGTTTTTCGTGCCGGAGGACTGGGCCGGCAGGCGCGCGGTCGCCCGTTTCGGCTGCGCCAACTGGAACGCCGAGGCCTGGCTCAACGGGCAGGCCCTGGGCGGCCACTCCGGCGGCTACATCGCTTTCGAGCTGGAGGCCGGCGGGTGCCTCCATCCCGGCGGGACGAACACCCTCACTGTGCGGGTGGACATGAAGCTCTCCCGGGAAACAGTGCTCCAGGACGGCCGCTCGGTCGGCCACTGGTGGGGCTACGGCGACAAGTACCCCCCCTGCTCGGGCGACTATTTCCCCTGGGGCGGCCTGCAGCGACCGGTGATCCTTTATTCCACCGGCGCCGACTACATCGCCGACATCTCGGTTACAACCGGTATCAGCGGCAGTACCGGCCTGGTGGACTACCGGGTCGAGGTGGCCGGCTCCGGCGAGGTGGAGGTGCACATCGGCAAGGCCGAGGCAGCCGGGGCCGCGGGGCAGCTGGAGGTGGTGGATGCTCTCCTCTGGAGCCCGGAGGAACCCAACCGTTACCGCCTGGAAGTGGCCCTGCTGCGGGACGGGCGGCCGGTGGACCGCTACGACCTGATGATCGGCATCCGCACTGTGGAGGTCGAGGGACACCGGGTGCTGGTCAACGGCAAGCCTTACCATTTCCAGGGCCTGGGCCGCCACGAGGACTTCCACGTAGTGGGCAGCGGGGTCTCGCTGCCGCTGCTGGTCAGGGACTTCAGCCTGCTCAAGTGGCTGGGAGTCAACTCCATCCGCGCCGGGCACTACCCCCCCAGCGACGAGCTGCTGGAAGCCGCCGACCGGCTGGGCATGTTCATTTTCGATGAGGTCCCGGCCAACGCTTTCTACCACGGCCGGGTCAAAGAGGGGGAATCGCCGGCGGACCTGGTGCCCCCGGCCTTCAAGGAGAACCACAAGCAGGCTGTCCACGAGATGGTCGCCCGCGACAAGAACCACCCCTCGGTGGTCGCCTGGTCCGTGGCCAACGAGCCCAACAGCACCCTCGCACTCTGCGCCGACTACCTCAAGGAAATCTACGACTTCACCAAGCGGCTCGACAGCCGCCCGGTGATCTTCACCTCCTGCGGCGGCCTGGATGACAAGGCCCAGGGTTTTTTCGACATAGTCTGCCTCAACATCTACTACTTTGTCGACCGGGCCGGCGGCGACTGGAACGCGGTGCGGGCCATGGTCAGCACCCTTTGCGACCGGATGTACGAGCTGCACCGCAAACCCATCCTGGCCACCGAGTTTGGCGCGGATGCCCTGGTGGGCGAGCATTCCCTGCCCCCGGTGCTGCTGACCGAGGAGTTCCAGCGCGACCACGTGATGAGCTACCTGGACGTGCTCGAGTCCAAGGAATTCATTTGCGGCACGATGGTCTGGTGTTTCGCCGACTTCCGGGTGCCCCAGCATTTCGGCCGCCAGATCTACAACCGCAAGGGCCTGTTCACCCGCGACCGCCAGCCCAAGATGCTGGCCCACCTCCTCCGCGAGCGCTGGGCCAGGCCGGTGCGCGAGCGCTCCGCCTGGACCGACCCCGGCTCATCCAGGGTCTATATCAAGCGCAGCGAGGAGGACTGGCAATAGGAGCCGCTGAGTTCCGCAGGCTTTCAGGTTTTCTATCCGGAGGCGTGTTGAAAAAAGCCGAAGTCATGGGTAGATAGCTGTCAAGGGTGGGACGGATGGCCTATTGACGTGCCCTTGACAGCTAAGCCGGATAATTCATTAAGGGCTTTGTCTTGTGCATGTTAAAACGCCGGTGGGCGCGGGCTGGCATCCTTTTTGCTTTGGCACTGGTATTCGGATAAACCGGCCAGCGGGAGGAGGGCAAAAAGGATGCCAGCCCGCGCCTGACAGAGCACAGGGCTTACTCGTTGCTAAAATTTATCAATGATCCAGGCTAAAAAAGCCATAAATTTAACTTCCGGGGCGTTGAAAGATCTTTTTTCAACGCCCCCTAGGGGAAAAAGTTGAAGACAAGCACGGAAGATAAATACACCGGCACCATAGTCTCCTGGCTGCGGGGCCTTACCGAGCCGCTGGGCGAGGCCCTGGCCGGCCGCGGCGAGGCGCTGCTGAGCCACCCCACCCGCTATGGGGCGCTCTCGGACCGCCTCGAGTCTTTCAGCAGGCCCCTGCTGGCCGCGGCTCCCTGGCTCAGCGGCCGGGCGGTGGCTTCCCTGCCCGAAGCTGATTCTTTCGCCCGCGCCGCCCGTCAGACCATACTCAGGTGCACCGACCCGGCGCACCGGGACTACTGGGGGGAAATGCAGGACTTCTACCAGCCGGTCTGCGAAGCCAGCGCTGTTGCCTGGTGCCTGCACAACGCCCGCGCAGCGCTGTGGGAACCCCTGTCCCGCGCAGAGCGCGACCAGGTGGCCCGCTGGCTGGCCGATGTCCAGGGCCGCAAAGTCTCCGACTCCAACTGGCACCTCTTCCCGGCCGTGGTGCAGGCCTTCCTGGAGCGCGAGGGCTACCCGGTGGACAGGAATGAGCTGAAGGCACATTTCGACCGGGTGTTCGGGGACTTCTACGCCGGAGGGGGCTGGTACCGGGACGGCGATGAGCCGGCCTTCGACACCTACAACGGCAACATGATCCAGCCATATTTCCAGATGCTGGACGAATTGGGGGCTTTCCCGGAGTGCTCGGAGGAGCTGCAGGCCCGCTCGGTCGAGTTCTGCAACTCCCTGCTCGAATTTTTCGACGAGGAGGGGGTGGCCCCCTTCTGGGGACGCTCGGCGGTCTACCGGTTGAACTATCTCGACGGCACGGCCATGGCGCTGAGAAGGGGCCTGGAGGTGAAAAAACCCGGCGACTGGCGCAGGGCCGTGGCCGGGGCCTGCCGCTACCTGCCCCTGGAGGCGGTTACCGGACCGGACCGGCTGCTGCTGGCCGGCTTCCTGGGTAAAAAGGAGGATGTGCTCGACGACTACTCGTGCCGGGCCTCGGCCTACTGGATGGGCAGGAACTGCCATTTCCTCCAGGTGCCGGCCGGCTCACCGTTCTGGCAGGAAGAGCCCGCACCCTGGCAAGGCGGCCTGAGACACTTGGCCCCCCTGCCCATTGCGCTCAACCGCCGCAGCCGCCACGTGGTGGTCTGGAACCTGGGTCTCAGCCACCACGCTTATGCCGCGAGCAAGTACCACAACCTGCTTTTCAGCGGCAGGTTCGGCCAGGTCTACGGCGGAGGGGCCGCGGCCCTTTTCTACCGCCGGGAGGGATCCTGGCTGCCTTTCCACTCGTGGAAGCCCGTGCAGACCACCCCTGCGGGCGCCCTGGTATGCGGACAGGCCGGAGAGGCCGGGCTGGAAGTCGCTTTCGAGGTGGCGCCGGAGACAAACGGGAACCTGCTCAGGGTAATCAACCGCTCGGGCGGGACTGTCGAGGTGCGCCTGGGCTCGTTCGCCGTGTCGGGGAAAGCGAGAGAGGTCCCGGAAGGCCTGGCCGGCGCGGAGGGGACATCCGTGCTCAGGCCGGTCGAGGGTTTCGGGCGTCCGGCGGTGGAGAGCGGCGACTGCATCCACATCTGGGCCGGGACCTTCAGCTACCCGGCGGCCCGGGCTACCCTGCCGCCCGGCGACACTGCCGCCGCCGAGCTGGATGGCATCCCCGGGGACTGGGATGAGGTGCTCAAGCTCCACGGAGGAGAAAAGGCGAGCCGCTCCGGCTGAAGTATAAAAGGGTCCGCCACGCCGTGCTCCGCTGAATTTCCCGTATCAGGAGGAATTTTGCAAACTATCCGTGCCTTACAGATACTCTTGTTGACTGCAATCATAATAATCATTCCAGGCCCGGTCCAAGCCTCGCGCGCATTCCCCTTCTACTCGCACGAGGGCATGGTGGTCAGCGCCGAGCCGCACGCCAGCGCCGCGGGGTTCGAGGTCCTGCGCGCCGGCGGCAATGCCGCCGATGCGGCCGCTGCAGTGGGTTTCGTCCTGGCGGCGACATTCCCCTCGGCCGGCAACCTGGGCGGCGGAGGATTCCTGGTCTACCGCAGGCCGGACGGCCGGGTGTTCACTCTGAACTACCGGGAAAAGGCCCCTGCGGCAGCCTCCCGGGATATGTTCCTGGGGGCGGATGGCAAGGCAGACCCTGAGCTGAGCCGGCGCAGCCTGCTGGCTGTCGGGGTGCCGGGCAGCCCCGCCGGGATGCTCGAGACCTGGGAGCGCTTTGGCTCCGGGAAGCTCAGCCGGGAACAGATCCTGGCCAGAGCTCTCAGCCTGGCGGAAAAAGGCTTCGCTCCGGACTTCGGCCTGGTCGAGGGCCTGGCGCACGAGCGCGAGTGGCTGAGCAGCCACCCCTCCACTAGTGCAGTCTTCTATCCCGGCGGGAAGACCCTCGAACCCGGCGACACCCTGCGCCAGCCTGACCTGGCCCGCACCCTGCGCGAGATCGCCGGGCGCGGCAGGGACGGTTTCTACTCCGGCTGGGTCGCCGACAGCCTGGCCGCTTTCATGGCAGCCGGCGGCGGCCTGATCACCCGCGGTGACCTGGCCGCCTACCGGGTCCAGGCCCTGGAGCCGGTGGCTGTGGATTACCGGGGCTACCGGGTCTACGGCATGGGCCCGCCCAGCTCCGGCGGGATGGTGCTCGGCCAGGTGCTCAAGCTGCTCGAGCCTTTCGACCTGGCTGCCATGGGGCACAACTCCGCCGCCTATGTCCACCACCTAGTCGAGGCCGAGCGCCTGGCTTATGCCGACCGCAACCACTACCTGGGCGACCCTGACTACGTGGAGATCCCCCTGGCGTCCCTGCTTTCCGGCCCCTACCTCGACAGCCGCAGGAGGCTGATCCCGGAAGGCCGTGCCGGCAAGAGCCTGGAGACGAGCCACGGCAGGCCCGGGCCGGACCATACCACCCATTTCTGCGTGATCGACCGCTGGGGCGGCCTCGCCGCAGTCACCACCACGCTCAACGGCGGGTTCGGCATGGGTGCGGTGGTGCCGGGGGCCGGGTTTTTCCTCAACAACGAGATGGATGATTTCGCCGCCGCGCCCGGAGAGCCGAATATGTTCGGCCTGGTCCAGGGAGAAGCCAACTCCGTGGCCGGGGGCAAGAGGATGCTCTCCTGCATGACTCCTACCGTGGTTACCCGGGTGGGCGGAGACGGCTCCGAGGAGCCCGCTTTCGTGATCGGCGCAGCCGGCGGCAGCAGGATTATCACCACCGTGCTGCAGGTCTTCCTCAACCTGGCCCATTTCGGGATGAACGTGCGCGAAGCCGTGGAAGCCCCTCGCTTCCACCACCAGCACCTGCCGGACGTGGTCTGCCTGGAGCCCAACGCCCTCTCCGCCGACACCCGCAGGCTGCTCGAGGGGATGGGCTACGCTTTGGAGCGGATCGACCACCTGGGCACGGCATCAGCCGCCTGTGTGCTGACCGGCCTGGAGTCCGGCACCTGGTACGCCGGCTGGGCGGACGGGATGGGTGTCGGCGCAGGCACCGGATACTAGAGGAGCCTGATTTCCGGTACAAAACACTAAAGGAGACGCTATGATAAAAGAAGTCGGTGACAGCTCCAGATAGGATTAGTAGTTTTAGACTGAACCTAGTCTGGAGTAGATAGG
>JAFGTO010000251.1 GCA_016934095.1 Candidatus Glassiibacteriota bacterium | reverse complement strand
CGCCGGTCGGGTTATCCGAATACCAGTGCCAAAGCAAAAAGGCTGCCAGCCCGCGCCCACCGGAGTTTTATTATGCACAAGACAGAGTCCTCATGAATTATCCGTGATAGAAATCCCCAGGCAAAAATCGCTTATCTTGACATCCTCCGGGGAATACGGCTATAATAGTCGCCGGGCCGGATCGCATTTATGACCCTTCCACCGGTGGGAGAGATTTGAGAAAAACCTGCATCATGATGCTGTCCCTGCTTTGCCTGCCCGCAGCTCCTGCACCCGCCGGCCCTCAGGAACACCCGGCCGCCTCTTTCAAGCTCAGCCTCTGGAGGGCGGTGTTCCTGCAGGGCACGGAAGCCGGGAACGCTTCCGGGCTGGCCATGGGCGGGGACGGGTACCTGTACCTGGTGGACGACAGGGGACCCACCCCCCCGGACTGGCGGATGGACCTGCCGGTGCTGTACCGCCTGCCGGCGGACTCGCTGGTCAGCCTGTCATCCCGGGTACCGCCCCTCGAGGCTGTCGGCTTTGCTCAGGATACCAGGGCTTTCGCTTCCCTGGCCGCAAAGGCCCACAAACGCCACAAGTTCGACCTGGAGGGGCTGGCCCCGGTCGGGGAAAACCGCTTCTGGGCCGTCGATGAGCGCGACGGGCTGCTGCTGGAGCTGGATATCGGGAAAGGCACGATCGACCTGGTGGCCCCGGCCGAAACTCTCTTTCAGGGCCAGGACGACCTGGGGGCCGGGGGGATCAACAGGAGCTTCGAGGGAATAACCGTCATCGACTCCCAGCTTTTCCTGGCGCACGAGATGATGCCGGCCCTGGTCGTGCGCTACCATCTCTCAGAGCAAGGCCCCCGGCCCGCGGGCAGGATCTTGATCGAGGGCAGCCTCGACCTGACCGATGCCGACAACGACGGCGGCATGCTCTACTTTCTCGGACGGATGAACAGCACGGTCTTCAAAGTCGACCCGGAATCCGGCAGCCTGGTGGCCAGGGCCGATTTCAGCGAGATCGCGGACAGCAGCGCTTTCCGCTACAGCAACCCGATGGATTTTTTCCGCAACAGCGAAGGTCTGGCGGTAAAAGGCGATTTCATTTACGTGGTGCTCGACGGCAACGGGCAAGCCACCCTGGCCGACCCGGAGCAAAAAGCCCCGCTGCTGCTGATTTTCAACCGGCCGCGGGGTTTCTGAACCGACCTTGCGGAAAAAAAACCGGCCCGTGTCAACAGGCCGGCTGGTGATAATCAGGAGCAAGGATAACTAACTTCTTCTGTCTGCTTTGCTTTCTCACTACCGCAGGGAAATTTTACCTCTAACCCGCCGCCGGGCTACTTGAAAAGCGCACACATATAAAATTCCAGCAGGTCGCCGCTCGGATCGTGGGGGCTAATCAGGAAAACCTCCACCAGGTTGGTGGCCGATGCGCCCTGTCTCCGTTTCTGAAAGGCCTTTTCCGAAATCTTTTTCGGGGCCGAGCGCAACTCGAGCTTGACACCGAACTTCTCCTGCTGCTGGATAAAAAGCCTCATGATTATGTCGAGCATGCTCTTGATCGAGCTCTCGTATTGCGGCTTGCTCCTGCTTTCCCCGGCCCGCCCGTTGCTTCCCACGACCGAGCCGCCCAGGAGGCTGAAGATCTCGGGAGACATGATCAGCACGCCTTCCATGTCCAGGTCTCCCTGCACCTGCTGGCCGATCCCGTACCGGTATTCCGAGTAGGCGATGGTGGGGTAGAACCCGCCCGGAAAAAACAAGCCCCGGGTCATGCGCGGCAAAATCCTGCTGGTCAGGTTGAAAAAACCCAGTCCCGGGTTTTCTGCGAAAAGCTGTTCCTCGTCGAGGGTCTCAGGGGTCTCCTCTCCATGCAGCGCCTTAAAATCCTCCAACTGCTTTTTTAAATCCCGCTGATCCAGGATGTCCAGTTTAACCAGCACGTCTCCCAGGCGCAGGTGAGACCTCTGCTGCTCCCGCAGCAATTCATCAAGGGTCTTTTCACTGAGGAGTCCCAGCTCCACGGCGATCCCGCCGAAATCCTTGTCCACCACTCTCTGACGCTCGATTATCCGCGAAATCGCCGTTTCATTGAGTAACCCTTTTTCCACGGCCAGCTCACCTAAAACACGGTTATGAGCCCGCTGGTAATCCAGTGCCTGCTTAAGCTGGTCCGAATCTATCGCGCCGCATTCCAGTAAAAACTGACCAAACAAGTTGCTATGCATTCTTACGCCTCCGCCCGGCTTTAGGAGATTATTCACCGAATAGTTTCCTGACACTATTAAAACACAATTTGCTAAAATAATCAACAATATTTCTTTCATCTACAGAAATTGAAGACTCGATTTTCAAGGTATTTCTGATTATTTTTTTCGCTCGCCAGTCAATGCAGGGTCTCCGGCCGGTAACCGGCCCGGAAGATCTGCCTGCCTTCCGCCGCTGAAGCCGGGTATCCTCCCCGGGAGGTGAGGCGGAGGATTTAGTCGAGTAGATCATCCATTACTGGATTTCACCCTCACAGAACCGGACGTGGGGCGTTACCCCATCCGGCTCTTCCGAGCAGG
>JAFGTO010000250.1 GCA_016934095.1 Candidatus Glassiibacteriota bacterium | reverse complement strand
CCTGCTCGGAAGAGCCGGATGGGGTAACGCCCCACGTCCGGTTCTGTGAGGGTGAAATCCAGTAATGGATGATCTACTCGACTAAGCAGCGCACCCGGTTACTTGCGAAAAACAGGCAGTATGAAGAGGGCTTGCTCATCCCGGGCCTGTTTTGTTCGGCGCGACAGCGGATAAATGTGCCAGGCAGGGACGCTCGACAACTTCTGATTACGGCACAAGGCAATCTATGCTTTCAATATTTTAGAGTATCCGGACCGTATGCCAGGAATGGAAAACCGCAGCAAAGTGCATCGAGCGGGCCCTGCTATTCCTCCGGGCTGCCGGTATCCTGCGGCTGAGTTGTCTCTTGGTGAGGTTCCTCTTTTTTGTCTTCTTTCCTGCCCTCTTTATTCAGGTCGTGGAGACGGTTGGTCATGCTGGAGCATTTGAAGTAAGATACCATTTTCCCGCCGGAAGTCTGGATATCTATCCGGGCCTGGCTGACATGCTCGCAGGTGAATTCTTTCTCGCTGCTGTTCTTACAGTAAATCGTGCGGGGAAGGGAGCTCCCGCCGGCCGCCGGGTAGGGCACGGCACATTTGAAAGGGCAGAAATCGATGATTTTTTCAGCTTTTCCTCGTAGTTTTCCACCAACAGTTCCTGCATGGAAAACGTCTGGGCTATCGCCTGGACCATTTCCCAGAGAATGCCCTCTCCCCTGAAAAGTTTCACCAATCCCAGGAGCAGGCTCATCAGCCCCACCCGGTTCTCGAAGCGCTTGCCCAGCTTTTGACGCTGAACTTGGGTGAAATTATACCGTATCTTGTGAGGCATGGGGGCGAGCATTTCATCCACCAGCTCCGCCAGGTAGAGCAGCAGAGTGGTTTTTTGCACGGAGGTCCCCAGGTCCGGGCGGTGGTGGTTCGCCAGCATGTGCTTGATTTCGTTCCTGGTATGGGGCAGTATGGTCAGTTTCTGGGCGGAGAATATTTTTTCGCTGCATTCCTGGTGTTCCTCGATAAAAGCTTCCAGCTCTCCGGGACTGAAATCATCCAGCTTTCTGAAATTAGGGTAGACTTCGGTCTCGAGAATCCCCAGGTCGTGCAGGATGGCCGCCATGCCAACGTTGACCAGCGAGATAATCGACCAGCGCAGCTTCAGCCCGACAGCGATAGCGAGCAGGGTTACCCGGATGCAGTGGTCGGGAAGGTAGTTTCCCTGATGAACACCGCTCTTGGTATTCAGCTTGAACTGGTACATGTTGCCGATAATATCCGGGTTGGAAACCAGCTTTTCCATAACCCGCTCTACTTTCTCGCGTAACACATTGTCGGATAGAAAATTAGGGTAATCTGTACCCGACTCGATCATTTTGATGATAGCTTTGACATCATTTTCGAGTACTTCTTTCAGGTGCTCGAGAACCAACTCATCGCCTACTACCTTGACCTTGTATTGTTCCGGGGTGAGCTGGGAAGCGAACCTGCGGATGGAACCAATCACCTCTTCGGTGAGCTTGCCCTCGGGGAGCTCCTTGAGCGTGATCAGAAAACTGCCGGCGGACAGCTCGATGTCATGCTCCAGTCGCATGTTCGGTACCAGATCATCGACATGTATCAGCATCTGGACACATCCCGGGCAATTGGGAACTTCAAAGATCTATTCAGGTTTGCCTTGCTTGAGAATATCAAGAGAGTGCAGCACCGATGGTAAGCGCAACGATTTTACGTTAACAAATTAAACGACTGTTTCATTATTTCATTTTTTCCCGGAAAAGTCAAATGGTTTTAATCATGATCAAAGCAGGAAGGAATGTTACATGAAGCTGGTCAGAGCATCAGCCGGCCTTACTAAAAATAAGCTTGCCTGGAGTCTGACATGGTATTAAAAGAAAGCCGTCGGGCGCGTAAGCAGTTGCTGTTATTGATGATGATTGCCCGGTAGGAAACTCGTTGGTAAGCTTAAGTCCGGCGGTCGCCTGACGGCTGTTGTATTTTGCTTACGACGAATACTAAGATATCCGGCCCGGAAAACCAGCCCGGCAGGGAAGATATTTTCTAAGTTTTCCTGTTAAGCAGGGGAGTAAGCGGGGTATTTTTTTCAGCCGCCGAGGATCTTGTCGATGTCCCAGTCAAGGCTAAGCCTGACCCTGCCTTGCTTTTTATGATCGAATTCGAGATACCCTTCCCGCAGGCCGTGTTCGAAAAGCCTGGCGGTAAGCCGGACATCCGCGGCGCAGTACTGGATTATTTTTTCGATCTCGCCCAGCCGGAACCATTCGACCGCCTGCAGCCCGTCGGCCGTTTTCCGCACTCCCAGCGTTTTTTCACCCAGCTCGCCCAGGCTCAGGCGGTAGCCGAGACGCCGGTGGATGTCCTGCAGTATATCGAAGGTGTTCAGGCGGCTGAAATCGAAAGGACCGTAAGCCCGCATGACCTGGTAGTCGAAATCGATCAGGTTGAAACCCACCACCAGGTCGGCCGCAGAGAGGTGCTCCAGCAGGCTGTCCACATCGGCCTCGGTAAAGGTGAGCATCTCTCCGGTGGCCAGGTCCTGCATCACTGCGACCGAGAGGCGCATCAGGTGCTTGTTCGCCCAGCCGCCTACCTCCTCCGCCAGGCGCTGGGTCTCGATATCCAGCACGTAGATTTTTTTGTCCTGCGGAAAAAGGCCGCCGGCTTCTTTCGCGGGCGGGCCGGGCTCTTCCGTGGACGCAGGGCCGGAACGGGTTTCCCCGGCCACCGGCAGCGGCACCCTGGCCAGCAGCAGGTCCAGCACGAGCAGGGCCGAGGGTTTGTCCAGCGGCTTATTGCCGCTGCCGCACTTGGGAGAGTGGACACAGGACGGGCACCCAGCCTCGCACTCGCAATCAGCTATCAGGCGGCGGGTGGATTCGAGCAGGCTGTCTATCTTATCGTAAACGCCCAGGGCGATCCCCACTCCCCCGGGATAGCCATCGTAGATGAAAATCGCCGGGCCCCCGACCTGGGGGTGGCTGGTAAAGCAGATCCCCCCGATATCTCCGCGGTCGCAGAGGACAAACAGCGGGAAAATGGCGATCGAGGCGTGCTCGATGGCGTGGAGGCCGCCCATGAAATGCCCTTCTGCCCGGCTCACCGCGAGCTGGACCGCAGCGGGTATCTCGAGCCAGAAACCCATGGTCTCGAATACCTGGGGCGGCAGCTCCAGCGGATGGCTGCTCAACAGCTCCTGGCTGCCGATGCTCCTTTTCTGGAACCCGGTGATCCGCTCGGTCACCTTGAGCCTGCCGTACTTGATCAGGAAATTTCCGCAGGGCCTGCTTTTTACCACTTCCAGGATCTCGGTGTCCTTGCTGGTCTGTACCTGGGTGTAGTAGGGGTCGCCGGATGGCACCACGTAGATGTTCCGTTTTTCCAGGTCAAGTCTTTTGACCAGGTACTGGCGCGCCCGGTGGAGATAGACCGCCCCTGCGTGGCACTCGGCCGGCGCGCGCGCCCCCCCTACCGACCCCACTACTTCCGGGGGCTCGCTGGAAGAGTCCAGGATGGTGAAACTCTCACCCGCCGCGCGCAGGGAGACTGTCCGGTGCGGCCTGCTGCGGGCGGCGAAAAGCCTTCCTCCCTGCACCTCTTCGAGCAGGCGGCCCGAGGACTTGAGACTGTCGATCACCTTGCCGTACCTTCCGCGGTCGAACACAGTCTCGCCCGGCCCCAGTGGGATCTCGGCGGCCGCGCATTCCAGGTGGTCGCGCAGCACATACTCGTTGTCCGGGTCCACCAGGGCACGCTCCACCGACCTCCGGAAAAAATCCTCGGGGTGGCGCATGAAATACTGGTCCAGGGCATCCTGCTGGGCGATCAGCAGGATCAGGCTGTCCCGCTCCCTCCTGCCGACCCTGCCTCCACGCTGCCAGGTCGAGGCGACCGTGCCGGGGTACCCCACCAGGATACAGGCATCCAGCCCGCCGATATCGATGCCCATCTCCAGGGCGCTGGTGGAGATGACCGCATCCAGGCGGTCTTCGGCCAGCCGGGACTCGATCTCGCGCCGCTCATCGGGACGGTAGCCCGAGCGGTAGCTGCTGATCCGCCCTGCCAGACGGTGCTCGGAGCGGATGGTCCAGCTATGGATCAGCTCGGTGGTCTTGCGGGCCTTGGTGAAAACAATGGTCTTCAGGCCGGAGTCCACCAGCAGCTTGATCAGGCGGGAAGCCAGGGTGGCCGGCCTGACCTCCTGCGGGTTGACAAACAGGAAGTGCCTGCCGCTGCCGGGTGCGCCGCTGCGCTCGATCACCGTGAAAGGGACCTCGAACAGGAGCTCGGCGAACTCTCCGGGATTGGCGATGGTGGCACTGGAGGCGATGAACACCGGACAGCTGCCGTACAGGCCGCAGACCCGGCGCAGCCTGCGCAGCACCCCGGCGAAATGGGCCCCGAAGATGCCTTTATAGGTATGCAGCTCATCCACCACCACGTAGCGGAGACTGCGGAAAAACTCCTCCCATCCCTCGTGGCAGGCCAGGATGCCCAGGTGCAGCATGTCCGGGTTGGTCAGGATGATGTTGGGCGGGGCCGCGCGGATCTTTTTCCTGCGGTAAGCGCTGGTATCCCCGTCGTAGATCTCCACGCTCAGGCTCAGGCCGCCGCAGGCATCCGCCAGCTCGGTGATTTTTCGTCTCTGGTCCTGTTCGAGGGCTTTCAGCGGATAGAGGTAGATCGCCCGGGCGCCGGGATCTTTCAGGCAGGACTCTACCACCGGCAGGTTATAGATCATGGTCTTGCCGCTGGCGGTGGGGGTGGAGACAATCACGTTCCGCCCGGCGCGGACCGCCTGGAGCGCCTCGACCTGGTGGGAGTAAAGCTCATCGATACCGCTAATGCTCAAGGCCCTGGCCAGCGGCCCGGGCAGCGGCGGCTCGGGTTTCGAGCGTCGGGCCGGGGTCGCCGGCAGGTACCGGTGGTGGACTATGCTGCTGCGGAAGTGCTTGTCGCTCTCGAGCTTTTTCACCACCTCATCCACCGAACGCTGCGGATGGGCCTTTCTGCCGCTTTGTTTTTTCATTCTGCCCGTCAAGTTATACCCTCTGTGCCGGCCCTGCAGGCGGCCTGTCCAGGGTCCTGTTTTCTCCCGAACCTGTGGTAAAGGTAATGCGGCCGCTCCATCTATCAAAGATAAGCAGCACAGGGGAAAATTCAACAGCTTTGCCTGAGCTCCGGCCGGCCAGGACAACTCCGGTAAAAAGCTTGCCAGCCGGATAACCGTTTTATTAATTTATCTTGTACGATAATTCCTCTCCCCCCGGCCGCCGCCGGGTGGCTTGTCCTTTGAAATCCGGAAAAAGAGAACAGAACAGATGGCGGAAATCTATCCTTTTCGCGGCGTTACTTACTCGGCCGGCAAAGTCGACTCGTTCGACAAGGTCGCGACCCAGCCCTACGACAAGATCACGCCGCAGATGAAAAAGACTTATCTGGCATTAAGCCCGTACAACTTCGTGCGGATCATCCTGCCCGGGAACGGGGAGCAGTCCGCGGATGAGAAATACGAGACAGCGGCCGGCGCTCTGCGCTCCTGGATGACCGAGGGGGTGCTCGCGCGTGATGAGACAGCCTGTTTCTACCCCTATCACCAGGTCTACCGGGCGCCCGGCACGGAAGAGATCCGCACCCGCAAAGGCTTTGTGGGCCTGGGCAAGCTGCACGACTACTCGGATGGGGTGATCAGGCCCCATGAGCATACCCACAGCGGGCCGAAAATCGACCGCCTCAAGCTGACCCGCGCCACGGGCTGCCAGTTCGGCCAGCTTTTCATGCTCTACCCGGACCCCGAGGGCACGGTCAACAGCCTGCTGGACTCCGCAATCCGGGGCGCTCCGCCGCTGATCGAGCTGGAGGATGAATACGGGGTCGCTCACAGGGTGTGGCGCGTGGCCGAGCCTGCGGTAACCGGGGCGGTGCAGCGGGCGATGGAGGGCAGGTGCCTGTATATCGCCGACGGCCACCACCGCTATGAGACCGCGCTCACCTACTGGCGCGAGCGCGAAGCGGAAGGGGTCAAGGTAATCGGCAACGAGGCTGTCGACCGGGCGATGATGACTTTCGTCTGCCTGCAGGACCAGGGCCTGAGCGTGCTGCCCACCCACCGGGTG
>JAFGTO010000249.1 GCA_016934095.1 Candidatus Glassiibacteriota bacterium | reverse complement strand
CCTGCTCGGAAGAGCCGGATGGGGTAACGCCCCACGTCCGGTTCTGTGAGGGTGAAATCCAGTAATGGATGATCTACTCGACTAGAGGCCGGTTCAACCTCTGTTAAAGGAAAGAGTGCCGGATGATCAGGAGAAAAACCATCGCTGCCGGGACTGCGGAAATGCCGGCGGCCGACCGGACTGTCGAGGAGATCCTCAGGCATGTCAGGCCGGCCTGGGCCGAGGCCTACCGCAGCGGCCGCCTGGAGCGGCTCGAAACCGGCGACCTCGACCGTATGCTGATCTACCTGGGGAATGTCTACCGCAACCTCCGCCTGTTTGTCCCGGCGCGCCAGGCCGAATACGGTATCTCGGAGCGCGGCGGCGATGCTATCCTGGGTTACCTGAAAAACCCGGACAGCGGGGGGAGCTATTTTTTCTTTTCCGACGTGAGCGGTTTTACAGCGCTGCTGACTTTCCTCACCGACCGTTTCGGCAAGGAAGAGGCCGGGGACATCATGAACCTGAGCATCCTCAACCGCTACTGCCTGAATAAGATGGGGATTATCCTGGATCACTTCCGCAAGGAGCCGGCCGAGGGCGACCGGGGCCTGACCGCCTTGAAAGTGATGTTCTCCATCCGGGCGGCCATGCCGCTGATCACCCGCGAGGTCCGCCGGGAGCTGCGCGAAAAGCTCGCCGGCAAACCCCACCAGGAGAAAATCCAGGCATTTATCGACGAGCTGGTGGTAAAGGCCAGCGGCGGCCTGGTTTTCGACCCTGAAGCCAGGAGCGGTTTCTACGGCCAAAGGGTCCGGGCCAGGATCACCTGGGGTAATACCGGCAAGCTGGCGGCAGGGGCCGAAAAAGTGGGCGGAAGCGATGACCCGGTGGCGGAGGATGTCCCGGAGGTGAAAGGGACCGGGATCGATGAGCACTGCTACGGGAAGCTGGCCGAGCTGGCCGATGGGAGATGGCTGGGCCTGGAAATGGCAGACCTGGCTGTTTCGGGCCTCCAGAAAAAGTATCACAAGGTGGTTATCCGGGATTCCGGGATGGAAAAACTGAGCCCGTTTGTCGAGGATTTATGCTCCCGCATCCGCATCCGCAGCGATTTCACCGACCTGCTCACCCCGGAGATCGCCGGCCTGGACCTGGAGGGCAAGAAAGGCAAGCTCGACGGGCTGGTCGGGCAGTTCCAGGAAGTCGAGCGCAGCCTGAGCGGCAGGCAGCTCCTGCTGCACGTTGCACGGAACCTGGGCCCCAAGGGCAACAAGAATGTCCTGCTGGATGAAAGCTGCTCTGCGGTGCGGGACAGCGGCGTGCTCTTCTGCAACTTCGTGCTGGCCGATCCCGGGCTGCTCGACAACCTGGCGGACCAGGTGCACCGGGTCATGCTGAACTACGGAATTCACTACAAGTACAACATCTTTCCCAAGGGTGATTTCAACCTGATGGGCGTGCTGGGCACGATGTTCTCGGAAAAGCGTGGCATGGACCGCTATTACTCGGAAGTCCTCTGGAACACCTGGCGCGACCTCAAGCGCGAGCTGGAAACGAGTTTCGGCGACCGGGTGCAGATCCGCGGCGGGATGAGCATAGGCAAGGCGCTGCAGGGCCCGGCCGGCGATAATTTGATCAATAACGAGGAAACGATCATCGGGCCGGACTGTAACCTGGCCGCACGGCTGGTGAACGAAGCCATGGAGACCGATAAAAAAGGAAGGTTCGTTTACCCCTCGGGTACGCTGTTCACCATAGGCTCCCACCGCCGGAAGCTGGAACACCTGATACATCCGGAGCCGGCGGTAAAAAAGGCCGGACTCAAGGGCTTCCGGAAACCGGTGAACATCTACCGCCTGGAAGAGCGCGGCGAAGTCGAGTCTATCAGGGAGTTTATCGCCCGCCTGAGGCGGGTGCCGCTGGTGACTGTGGAGGGCCGGGTGGTGGCCGGCGAGGCATCCATGCGCAAAGACAGTTTCCTGGCCGAATGCCTCGACGTGGTGGCCGGGGTCTCCTCGCGGAAAGCCTTAAAAGCTCAGATGATCTCCTTCGTGGCCGAAAGCGGGGTGGGCAAGACCAGGCGCATCGCCGAGCTGGCCCGGTGGGCGCTCGACAAGGGCTGGCCGGTCTATTTCGGAGAATGCTACTCCTGGTACCAGGGCGAGACCCCGGGGGCTGAAACTGTCGCAGAGGCCCCCGCGGAGGAGGCCCACACCGATGAGGGAGCATACCCTTATTACCCTTTTATCCGCATCCTCAAGGAGCAGGTATTCAGGATCAACAACGTGGACCCGGCCGGGGTCAAGCGGGACAAAATCGCCCAGGTGCTGGCCCGGCTGGGCAGCGGGGGCCCGCAGGTGGTGGAGCAGGCCCCGGTGATCGCCTCGTTCATCGGCGTGGAGGTGCCGGAAACCGGGTTTTCCGCTGCGCTGGACCCGGAGGCACGCCGCAACATCTTCTATGAGCGGGTCGGCGATATTTTCGCCGCCGAGCTCGCCCGCCTCGGCAAGGGCGGCGTGCTTTTCCTCTGCATCGATGACCTCCAGTGGGCAGACCGCAACAGCCTGCACCTGTTGAGCTATCTCATCGGCCGGGTGGGAGCCGGCCTGGTGGTCTGTGTCAACGCCCGCCAGGAAGAACAGCTCGGGCTGCTGCTGGATGAGCAGATACCGGTCGAAAGGCACGTTCTCAAGCCCGGACTGTTGAAAACAAAGGCGATTGTCAGCCTGGCCCGCCTGGTGATGGGGATCGAAGCCGGGAAATCCAAGGGCGATGTACCGGTCGAGATCAGGGAGAAGCTGGAGAAGGAGCTGGAGAGCAACCCGTTTTTTATCATCGAGTTCTGCAACAAGATGATCGAGCAGGAGCTGATCACGGTTGTCGATGGCCGCTGCCTGCGCTTCGACGCGGAAAATTTCCGCAACATAACCATTCCCACCAAGATCCAGGGCGTGATCGAGGACCGCATCAGCCGCCTGCCCAGGACCGAGCTCTCGGCGATCCAGTACTCCAGCGTGCTGGGCAACATCCTGCGCTACATCATCATCCGCCAGTTTTTGCCGGCGGTGGATACGGACAACCTGTTCGCAGACAGCAGCCTGGAGGAGATCTTCGAGCACCTTACCGGCCAGGAGATCACCCGGCTCGAGAATGAAAAGGACCCGGACTGGGTCTATGCTTTCAAGCGGGCGCTGATCGGCGAGAAGCTTTACCAGGAGCTGGTGCCCAGCCTGCGCAAGCGTCTGCACCGGGAAGTGGCCGGGGTGTTCGAGAAGACCGACCTGGCCAACAGCTTCGAAAAAGCCCTGCTGACCGCCCTGCATTTTTCCAATGCCGAGGTCCCGGACAAGTCCTGCGAGCACTACCTCGAGGCCGGCAGGCTGGCCAAGGATGTGTTCGACAACGAGAAAAGCCTGCTGCTTTTCGACCGTATCGAGAAAATCCTCGACGAGTACAAAGTCAGCCGGAGCCTCGAGCGCAAAATGACCATGCTGGATGACCGCGGGCAGGTCAAGCTGCTGCTGGGCAAGTACGATGAAGCCCTCAAGGATTTCGGCGACCTGGCCGGGCTGGCTGCCGCAGCCGGGGACAACGAGACCCGGGCCGGTGCCTGCTATAATGAAGGCTGCACCTGTTTCCAGCGCGCCGGGGAGGGCGATTACCGCCGGGCGCTCGAACATTTCGCCGAGGCCGCCGGGCTGACCGCAGACCAGGGCAGACTGGCCGAGATCCTCAACGACAAGGCGCGCACTCACCTCGAGCTCGGCGAGCGCGAGCAGGCCCTGGCCCTGCTGGAACAGGCGGAGGAAGCTTTTACGCGCAGCATCGAGTCCAGGGACCTGGTCCCGGAAGACCGGATCTTTTTCGCCTCGCTGATGCGCAACCGCGGCAGTGTCCTTCACCGCCAGGGCAAGTTCAAGGAGGCCATCGGGATTTACCGGGAGGCGCTCGGGCAGGTCGAGGACGAGCAGGAAAACAAGTTCAAGAAAATCCGGGCCCTGATCCTCAACAGCATCGGCCTGTCGCTGATGAAGAGTTTCAAGCTGGATGAAGCCATGCCTTATTTCGAGCAGGCGCTGAGCCTTGCACGCTCCATCGGGGACCTGAAAACCGAGGTGATGATCCGCAACAACATGGCGGTGGTAGCCAATGACCAGGGCCGCAACCAGGAGGCCCTGGACATGCTCTCCGAGCAGCTTTACGCCCTGCAGATGCTGGTGGGCGAGACCCGCGAGCTGGCAGGGCTTATGTTCAACATCGGCGAAAGCCACGTGTTCATGGAAAATTTCAGCGAAGCCGAGCCCTGGTACCGGAGGGCCCTGGACATTGCCCGGAAAATCGGCTACAAACAGTTCGAGGTGGGCACGAGCTACAACCTCGGCGAGGTGCTCCACCACCTCGGCAATCACCAGGAGGCCTTGGAAGTCCTGCAGCCGGCATACGAACTGGCCGGCAAAGGCGGCTGGGACCTTCAGCGCATGGACCTGGCGAACCTGCTGGGAGAGATCCAGCGCGAGCTGGGCGATTACAAGGCCGCCAGGCAATTCCACGAGCAGGCCCTGGAGCTGAGCCGCGTGCTGGATGATGTTTTCGGCATGGGCTGGGCCCTGCGCAACGTGGCGGTGGATATCCTGCAGGACCCCGGGTCAGCCGGGGAACAGGTGGAGGCCTGCGCCGCGATGCTCGAGGACTCGGTGAAGCTGACCCGCGAGGCTGGCCAGCCGGAGAACCTGATGTACAGCCTGCGCGAGCTGATCCGCTACCGGCTCGAGCGCCGGAGCGATACCTCGGAGGAAGTCAGAAAGCTGTACCGGGAGCTGAGAGAGCTGGCCGGGAAGACCGGCAGCAAGCAGTTCGGGGATTTCTGCGACAGCGTAGCCGGGAAACTGTCAGATTGAATTGGCTAGCGAGCGTAATCCCCGCGGCCTGCCGCGCCGGAGTCTTCGACAACGGCGGCCCTTACGGGTCCCTTCGCCAGGCAGGATTTTTGTGTTGTTGAAATTATCGGAATAATTTATTATTATTAACTTTAAGTTTTTTAAGAGGGCCGTTGAAAAAAGGTTGAAGACTCTCCTTGAGCGTGCTCATGGGGAGTCTTCATTGCCAACTTGGACTGCCCTTGAGAGCTATATTCCCTAAATTTGTATTTTTCAACGAGCTTTCAGACTCTGTGGAGAAATCATGGGACGCATCGTGATGAAGTTCGGCGGCACCTCGGTCGCCACCGCCGAGCGTATTCTTTCCGTGGTGGAGATCATCCTCGCGGCCGGGGAAAAGAGGCCGCTGGTAGTAGTTTCCGCGGTAGGCGTCTCCGAGAAGGGCGAGGCCAAGATCACCGACCAGCTCGAGACCATGGCCTCGCTGGCACATGCCGGGAAGCCCTATCAGCCCAACCTGGACGCGATCCGTCTCAAGCACGAAAAGATCATCAAGGAGCTGGGACTCGACTGGGATATCATCTCGCCCGCCTGGGACAAGCTCCTCGCCGCCCTGGACAACAGGGAGCGCCCCTACTGCGAGTTTCTCGACGAGGTGTTCTCGTTCGGCGAGAGGCTTTCCAGCCGGATCATGGCCGCGGTGCTCGAAAAGAAAGGCAGGCCGGCCCGTTGCGTTGACGTGGATGAGCTGGGTATAGTCACCGATGAGGACTTCCAGGATGCCAACGTCCCGGCCGGCCTGGAGGACAAAGTCCTCGATGGCCTGCGCGAGGAGGAGCGCACCCTGGTGGTCCCCGGGTTTGTCGGCAAGACACCCGACGGACGGATAACCACCCTGGGCCGCGGCGGCAGCGATTATACCGCCGCCCTGGTCGGCGCCGCTTTCGGGGTGGAGGAGATCCAGATCTGGACCGATGTCAGCGGGATGCGCTGCGCCGACCCCAGGCTGATCCAGGATGCCGAGCGGCTGGAGTATATCTCGTTCGATGAGGCCAAGGAGCTGGCCTCTTTCGGCGCGCGGGTGCTGCATCCCAAG
This sequence comes from Candidatus Glassiibacteriota bacterium, assembly GCA_016934095.1. Taxonomy (GTDB): domain Bacteria; phylum Gemmatimonadota; class Glassbacteria; order GWA2-58-10; family GWA2-58-10; genus JAFGTO01. The sequence goes on along the minus strand of JAFGTO010000249.1, from coordinate 764 downwards.
ACTATCGAGCCGGCCATGCGCAAGGACATCCCGGTCAACATCCTGAATTCTTTCGCCCCGGAGCTGCCGGGCACCATCATCCGCAACGAGCGGATCAAGCACGGCAAAGTGATCAAGGCCCTGGCCTCCAAGACCGGAGTCATCCGGGTGGACATCGAGTCCACCAGGATGCTGGGCGCATCAGGCTACCTGGCCAGGCTGTTCGAGGTGTTCGCCAAGTATGATACCGATGTGGACGTGGTGGCCACCAGCGAGGTCAGCGTGTCGCTGACTGTCAACAACAGCCGCAACCTGGACAAGATTGTCGAAGAGCTGCAGGAGTTCGCCGATGTTACGGCGGACCGCAACAAGACTGTCATCTGCGTGGTCGGCGAGGGGATGCGCCACACCCCGGGAGTCTCGGGCAAGGTTTTCAGCACCCTGGGGACCGCAGGGGTGAACGTGGAGATGATCTCCCAGGGCAGCTCCGAGATCAATATCACTTTCATGGTGGATGACAAGGATGCCGAGAGGGCGATCAAGGCTCTGTACTATGCCTGCATAAGCTGACATGGCTGGCCCGCCGGCACGTACCGGCGGGGCGGTCTGATAGAGGAGCCCGGGTTTTTTAATAAAGACAAGGCCTGCCGGATCATTCAAGACGGCGGGCCTTTTTATTTTTTAGAAGCTGTTTCATAACTTTTAAAATCGTTTTTCAGTTCAGGAATTTTCCGCCCCGGCGGTGTTTCTTAATCGTTAAGCAGTAGCAGGATGCACTCGTAGGG
>JAFGTO010000248.1 GCA_016934095.1 Candidatus Glassiibacteriota bacterium | reverse complement strand
GGCCGCCCGCCTGGAAGTGAGGAAGCTGGCCTGCCGTCCCACCTCCTCGGTGGGCGCGTTGATGGGCCGTCTGGAGATCAAAAGGCTATTACGGGCGTATAAAAAGAAAACTGGCGGCAAGTTGGCGCTCAGGCAGTTCCACGACTCGCTGTTAAAATTGAGCTGGTTTCCCCCGGCAACGGTGCGCAGCCGTCTGCTTGAATGACCGGCAGCTCGCATCCGTGAGGCTTGCCGCGGGGACTCTTCAATCAACCATCAGAGAGACTGGGTCGGCTCATGCAGATCAAATATTACGCTGCAGTCGGCTATCCGGAGGTCACCTCGGCCCTGGAAAGCATAAGCGAGTCGAAAATGCACCTGGAGATCGAGGTGCAGGACCCCCGCTGGATTTTGCAGGTCTGCGAGCTGCCGGTGGTGCGCAAGCTCGGTAACACACTGAGCAACAAAGGGATCCGGGCGCACGTGCAGGGGCCTTTCCTCGACCTGGCCCCGGGCAGTCTCGACCCCTATATCAGGGATCATACCCGGAGCCTGTTCCTGCGCACGGTGGAAATCGCGGGCAATCTCCAGGCGGAGTACCTTACCCTTTATTCGGGTTACAGTCCGCTGCTGCATTCGGGCGTGATCGACCAGTGGCTGGAAGTTTGCCTGCCTTTATGGCGCGAGACCGCAGAGGCTGCGGAGAGACACGGACTCAGGGTGCTGGTCGCCAACCTGTTCGAGGAAGACCCGGGGGTCCAACTGCGGATCATCGAGGGCTGCGGCGATGTCCCCTGCGGGGCCTGCCTCGACCTGGCGCATGCCTTTATCTACTCGAAAAAGAAATTGTCCACCTGGGTCAATTCCCTGGCGGAACACCTTAAACTGGCCTATCTGAACGATACCAAGGGAAAGGACGACAGTCATCTTCCTCTGGGCCAGGGGAAGATCCCTTTCAAGGACTTTTACAATTCCTGCCTGAAAAAAGGCGTCAAACCAGACATCGTTTTCAAGATGCCGCTGGCCCAGGCCCTGCAATCGATGCAGACCGTGCGCAGGCTCGGACTCGGGCAGTACCAGATGGACTTGCTGTGAGACGCAGGTCTCCGGTAACCGCTCCTTAAGATTGAGTGCCCGGTTATCGGGGTCTCCCGGGCCGTGGGCTCTTTGGCGTGATCTATGGATTTGAAGGTTGCCGGGTTTTTCAAATGATAGACAGAGGCGGGAGAATTTAGGGGAGTGGACACAGCCATGATTAAAACAGCAGGATACAGGATACCGAAAAAAACCCTGGTCGCCGCGGCACGCGGGGAGCCGGTGGATGATAGCCGGATTGCCAGCGGAGTGGAGGACGGCACGATAGTGGTGCTGGAAAATACGCGCCGCCGAGGCTTGGTCAGGCCGGTGGCGGTGGGTACCGGGCTCAGGACCAAGGTCAATGCGAATTTCGGCACCAGCCGTGATGTCGGCAGTCTGGAGGAGGAGCGCCGTAAGATGCAGGCGGCGCTCGAGGCCGGCACGGATACGGTGATGGACCTTTCCACCGGGGAAGACCGGGAAGGGATGCTCCGCATGGTGCTCGAGCAGTGTCCGCAGCCGGTGGGCACGGTCCCCATTTACGGCCTGGCCTGCCGGGTGGTCGCCGAGGGAATGCCGCTCAAAAGCCTGGACGCCGGGGCGTTCATCGAGGCGGTGAGCGCGCATTGCGAGCTGGGGGTCGATTTCATTACCGTGCACTGCGGAGTGACCCTCGAGGCGGTGCGCCATCTCGACGAGCAGGGACGGGTCGCTGGCATAGTCAGCCGCGGAGGCTCTTTTCTCTACCGCTGGATGCGCGCCACGGGCTGCGAAAACCCCCTCTACACCCATTACGATGAGATCCTGAAAGTCGCGGCCAGGTACAATGTAACCCTGAGCCTGGGGGATGGCCTTCGTCCGGGCGCGATCGCCGATGCCACCGACCGGCCGCAGACCTGCGAGCTGATCGTCCTGGGCGAGCTGGTCGACCGGGCCCGTGCGGCCGGGGTCCAGGCCATGGTCGAGGGGCCGGGCCACGTGCCCCTGAACCAGGTAGAGATGAACATCCGCATGGAGAAAGAGATCTGCAAGGGGGCGCCTTTCTACGTGCTCGGCCCGCTGGTGACCGATATCGCCCCCGGCTACGACCATATCACCTCGGCTATCGGCGGCGCAGTGGCAGGGGCTGCAGGGGCGGATTTCCTGTGTTATGTCACTCCGGCCGAGCACCTGCGCCTGCCCACGGCCCAGGATGTGCACACCGGGGTTATCGCCACCCGCATCGCCGCCCATGCGGCCGATATCGCCAAAGGCCTGCCGGGGGCGGCCGAATGGGACCGGCGCATGAGCGCCGCCCGGAAAAAGCTGGACTGGGATAAGATGCTCTCCCTGGCTATCGATTCGCCGCTGGCTTGCAAAATCAGGCAAAGCAGCCAGCCGCTGGATAAAAAGTACTGTACGATGTGTTCCGAGCTCTGCGCCCTGAAATAGCTGTCTGCGAAAAGGGAGGTTTTGCGCAGGAGTCTGCCGCTCGGGCGGTTCGTTTCGTATCTGGAATTCATTTGGTATTTGGCAGCGGCAGGAGGTGCGGCTCCGGGCCGGAACCCGGAATCTCGCCGCCTTAGCAGCGTGTTGAAGAACACAAATTTCCAGGGAATATGGCTGTCAAGGGCCGTTTCCATTCCTGGGACAGCAACATGCGGCAAGAGAGCATTAATCGCATAACATATCCGAACTCTTACATTTACAGTGGAAACGGCTTGCCTTGCCCTTGACAGCCAACGACGCAATAGATTTCAACACGGGGCGTTGAGATCTTTTTTCAACGCCCCTCTAGTCATTACTTCTCTGGTGCCAAGGGTCTGATCCTGGGGGTTCCCCGATGACAAGCGATATGTGGTCAAATCTGCTCACCACGGACATGGACAAGCTTTTTGTCGGCAAGCATCAAAAAAAGGCCGAGAAAATCAAGCTTAAGAAGGGCGAGCGCCGCAATGTCAGCGTGCTCTTTCTCGATATCAAGGGTTTTACCGCCATGTCGGAGAAGCTGGACCCTGAGGAGGTGACCCAGATTATCGACAACGTCTTCAAGGTCCTCACTGCCGAGATCATCCGCTACGGCGGGATGGTCGACAAGTATATCGGCGACTGTATCATGGCGCTGTTCGGAGCCAAGAAAGCCAGCGAGGATGATGCCGAGCGGGCTATCCGTGCAGCTCTCGGCATGCTCGAGCGCATGAGCCAGGTGAATACCATCCTGGCCGAAAACGAAATCGAGCTGGGCTGCCGGATCGGGATCAATACCGGCCTGGTGGTGGCCGGAGAGCTCGGCGGCGAGGATAAAAAGGATTTCACGGTAATGGGCGACACCGTGAACACCGCTTCCAGGATAGAGACGGCCGCGGCGGTCAACACGATCATGGTGAGCGAGAACACGCGGGCTGCGGCTGGAGATTTCTTCAATTACGAGTCCCTGGAGCCGATCCAGGTCAAGGGCAAAAGCAAGCCGCTCAATGTATACCGGGTCCACGGGGTACTCAAGGACCGGGTGGAGCGCTGGGAGCGGGATTCCCTGGCCAAGAGCAAAAAGTACGTAGGCCGTCAGCATGAATGGTCCGAGTTCGGGTCGTTCATAAAAGAAGCACTCTCCGCCGGGCCCGGGTCTCCGGTTCGGGTGGTGGGCCTCAGGGCGGACGGCGGAATGGGCAAGAGCCGGATGG
>JAFGTO010000247.1 GCA_016934095.1 Candidatus Glassiibacteriota bacterium | reverse complement strand
GCCCACGCCGGTAAAGCTGGCCTCGGCCAGGGGAGTATCTATCACCCGCTTTGCCCCGAATTCATCCAACAAGCCGGCCGTAACCTTGTACGAGCCGCCCCTTTCCGCTATGCCTTCGCCCATCAGGAAGACTGCGTCGTCCCGCCGCATCTCCTCTTTCAGGGCCTCGTTCAATGCCTCGCGGTACTTGATCTTCCGGACTCCTGCGGTATCTTTGCCGGCCATCAGTAAGCCTCCACCATTTGCAGGAACTCCACGACAGACATTTCCGGGCTATCCTTGGCAAAGGCAATGGCTTCATCCATCTCCCGTTCCACCCTCGATTCGATAGCTTTCACTTCTTTTTCAGCCGCTTTGCCAAGCTCCAACAGATACTTTCTCCCCAGGCCGACCGGGTCTTTCGATTTATAGTAGTCAAGCTGTTCTTGGGAAAGATACAGGCCCGGGTCGTTCACGTGGTGTCCGCCGTGGCGGAAAGTAACTGCCTCCATGAGCACCGGGCCACCGCCATTCCGGCATTTTTCCACTGATTCCTTGGCTTTCCCGTAGACCTCCAGCACGTCGTTGCCATCCACGGCAAAGCTCTCCACGCCCAGGCCGATACCGCGCTTGTAGAGATCGGTCTCGCGGGTGGCCTGGCTGATAGGGGTGGAGACCGCGTACTGGTTGTTTTCCACCACCAGCAGCAGGGGAAGGCTCCAGGCCGCGGCCAGGTTCAGTGCCTCAGAGAACACCCCGTTGTTTACGGCTCCATCCGAGGTAAAAACCACCGAAACATTTTTCTCTCTTCGCATAGATATTCCGAGGGCTGCACCGGCGCCGAGCGGGATGCCCGCCCCGACAATACCGTTGGCGCCGAGGTTGCCAGCGGAGAAATCCGCGATGTGCATCGAGCCGCCGAGACCCTTGCAATACCCGGTTTTTTTCCCGAGAAGCTCAGCGACCATCCTCTTTATCCCGGCTCCCCTGGCGATACAGTGCCCGTGGCCCCGGTGCGTGCTGGTGATATAGTCCTTTTCGCCCAGGGCTGCGCACACGCCCGCAGCGATGGCTTCCTCACCCAGGTAAGGATGAAAATAGCCGCGGATCAGGCCCTGGCGGTAGAGCCTGATACAACGGGTCTCGAAATGACGGATTCTATAGAGTGTCCCGTAGAGACCGGCCAGGAACTTCTTTGTATACATACATTCCGCTCCTTATGCCGCATTATTCATAAATTTTAGCAACGAGTAAGCCCTATGCTCTGTCAGGCGCGGGCTGGCATCCTTTTTGCTTTCCTCCCGCCGGTCGGTTTATCCGAATACCAGTGCTAAAGCAAAAAAGCTGCCAGCCCGCGCCCACCGGCGTTTTAACATGCACAAGACAAAGTCCTTATGAATTATCCGGGTTATCAACCCGCATAACAGTGAAACAGTTTTCAGCTTGATGCCTGACAGCGTCGGGAATACCGGTTGCCCGGCCGTCCGGACTATTCTCCGGGAACGGCCACCCAGCGGCCCTGCTCAGCCGACTGCCCCACGGCATCCATGACCTGCTGGCAGCGCAGGCCGTCGTAGAAGTCCGGCTTTACATCCTCGTGGTTGGCAATCGCCAAGAGCAGGTCGCCGATTTCATGGATAAAAGTGTGTTCCCAGCCGATAATATGTCCGGGCGGCCACCAGGCTTTCAAGTAAGGGTGTACGCTTTCGGTAACCAGTATGCTGCGGAATCCCTGTTCTGTCTCCTCGTCGCCGCGGGAGTAGTACTCCAGCTCGTTCAGCCTTTCCAGGTTGAAAACCAGGCTGCCCTCGCTGCCGAACAACTCGAGCCGGAGGAAGTTTTTTCTTCCAGTGGCGAACCTGGTTGCACAGAAAACACCCATGGCACCGTCCCGGAAACGGGCCAGGAACTGGGTGGCGTCGTCCGCGGTCACCGTCCCGACACCTTTTCCGTCCCGGGTCTTCCGCTCCCTGATAAAAACCTCCTGGGCTCCGCACACAGCCTCGACCTCACCGACAAGGAACCTGGCCAGGTCTACTATGTGCGCGTTCATGTCACCGTGCGCGCCGGAGCCGCCGATCTTCTTGTCGTGGCGCCAGACCATCGGAAAAGCGGGGTCAACCAGCCAGTCCTGGTAATACACTGCGTTGAAGTGGAATATACGTCCGATTTTCCCCTGTTCCACCAGTTGCCTGGCCAGGGCCAGGGCAGGCACGCGGCGGTAGTTGAAAGCCACCATGTGGCGGACATCTGCTTCCCTGGCGGCGTCCAGCATCCGCCTGGCCTCGTCCGCATCCATGGCCAGCGGTTTCTCGCAGATTACGTGCTTGCCCGCCCTGGCCGCGGCCACGGCGACCGGCAGGTGGAGCGAGTTGGGAGTGCAGATATCGACCAGATCCACATCGTCTCTTGAAACCATCCGCGCCCAATCGGCTTCCTTGTCCTGCCAGCCGAAGCGCCGGGCAAAGGCATCCAGGCTGACCGGGTCGTTGTCGCATGCCGCCCGCAACACAGGCTCTGCCGGCAGATCAAAGAAATGTGATACATCCAGATAGGCGTTGCTGTGCGCCCGGCCCATGAACTGGGTGCCGACGATACCGACATTGATCTCGTTGGTTTTCATAATGGTCCCTGTTTTTCTCTGATTGGTTTCCGGAAGACCACCTATATTAATTTTTATACCAGGCTTTCGATCAGGCCGGGGGAAAGAAACAAGGGTCAGTCTAAACCTAGGATCTTCCTGTTCCTCTGAACGTCGGTCCCGCCGCCGGCGAAATCATCGAAAGCCACTTCCGTGCTCTCGATCAGGTGGCGTGCGATAAAGGGAGCTCCTTCTCTGGCACCCTGTTCCGGGCTCTTGACGCAGCATTCCCATTCCAGTACGGCCCAGCCTGTGTAGCCGGCCTCTGTCAAGAGAGTAAAAACCTGCGGGAAATCCACCTGCCCGTCGCCCAGCGAGCGGAAACGGCCTGCCCGTTTGGCCCAGGATTGGTATCCACCATAAACACCCTGGGAGCCGGAGGGCCTGAACTCGGCATCTTTCACGTGGAAAGACCTTATCCGCTCACCGTAGAGCCTGATAAAGTCCAGATAGTCCAGTTGTTGAAGGAGGAAGTGGCTCGGGTCATAGCAGATACAGGCCGCCGGGTGGTCGTTCGAGAACTCGAGGAACATCTCGAACGTTGAGCCGTCGTACAGGTCCGATCCCGGGTGGAGCTCATACGAGATGGAGATCCCATTTTCCCCGGCAAGGTCGAGAACCGGCTTCCAGCGCCTGGCAAGCTCCTTGAAAGCTTCCCCGATCAGCCCCTCCGGCCTCTGGGGCCAGGGGTATACCATGTGCCAGGCGAAGCCGCCTGAGAGAACGGGCACGCTTGTCAGGCCCATATTGGCGGAGGCGACGACCGTTTTTTTCAGCCTGTCAACGGCCCATTCGGTCCTTGCTTGGTCCTCGAGGCCTGCAGGATAAAACGGCTGAAAAGCGATCGCGTACGCCGGGTGCATCGCCAGGACCTGTCCCTGGAGATGGGCCGACAGCTCGGTAGCTTCCAGCCCGATCTCCTGTAAAAGCCCTCGCATTTCGTCGCAATAGTCTTTGGATCCGGCAGCCCTGTCCAAATCGATCACCCTGGTGTCCCAGGTGGGGACCTGGACTCCCTTGTAGCCGAGTCCAGCGGCCCATTTGCCGATGTTCTCGAGGTTATCGAAAGGCGGTTCATCACGCAGGAACTGGGCGAGGAAAATACCGGGACCTTTGATACTCATAGCCACCTCGGGTTTATTTGGCTTCCCTGATGCAATCCCGCAAGAGTCTGGACATCTCAGGGCCGTGGGCGCCGGAGTGCCGCAGCTGCCGCGCCCCTTTACTGTTCATCAGCCCGACGACCTGCTGCGCCAGGCGCAGGTTTTCCACGGAGAGTTTCATGTATTCAGCCGGGTCGTCCCGATAGGGGAAAAGATCCAGGCCGAACCAGCCGTCATAGGCGATTTCATCGAGGATATATATTATGCTGACCAGCCGCTCGAAACTGATCGTGCCCGGGGGAAGGTCGATGTCGGCCTGCATGTCGTTGTCATCGAAGTGGGTGTGGTAAAGCTTGCCGTAGCGGGCGATAAGGGAGAGCTGGTCCTCGATGTTCTCCCTGGCGATCAGGCTGTGGCCGATGTCCAGGTTGATCCCGAAATTGGGATCGTCTATTTCGTTGACAATACACAGGGCCTGGCCAGTGGTCCCCATCATGATATAGGAGCGGGGCTCGAACGGTTTCGGCTCCAGGCAGATTTTGGTGGAGTAGTCGTTCTGATGGAGATACTCGAGGATCCGGCGCACGGAATCGAGGTAACGCTCGTAAAGCGAGAGGTAATCGGTCTGCATGGGGAAATCGTTGCCGTCAGTGGCCGGCCACAACACGCTGATCGGCACGCTGAATCTTGCGCCCATGTCGAGTGCGGCCTTTACCCGGTCGATGGCGTTGGACCTGATTTTGTCCTCGGAATTGGCCAGTGCGCCGAACTTGTACTGTTTTTCCGTCCAGGTGTGGCCGCAAAGCTGGACAATCTGAAGATTGTATTCGTCCAGCACCCTGGCGATCTCATCGGCGTTGGCATCGTTTATCTCCGTGGGCAGGTGCAGCTCGATCCCGTCGATGCCTTCTGTTTCGCCCACCTGTTTGATCCTGTCGATTACCGGGACATCCTCTCCGAACCCATTGATATTGAACCTGTCGCGCAGGTTGGTATTGCCCCAGATCCCCATAGATATTTTGTTCATGTGTGCCGTCCTTCCAGAGGATGAGTCAGAGCGAATCCGTGCACGTGCCCTCTATCTGAGCCCAAAGCAGCTCAACGGCATCCAGGATATTCGTTTTGCCGTCCCGGTTGAAATCGGCTTTCAGATCGCCCGGGTTTGAGCGCTGGTACAGCAGCAGATCCATAACATCGGAAACTGAAATGACGCCGTCTCCGTTAAAATCGCAAGTGGGGCTGGAAGCATTACCCGGAAGCGAGGGCAGCTCACCTTTCAGTTTACTGTTCACAATCATTTTCCCGGTCTCGATCAGCTCCTCCCTGCCCCCGTCAACCAGGAAAATGTACCTGGTGCCGGTCCTGCCTTCCGGGAAAAATTCTATCGAGATCAGGTTTGTCTCATCCCACCAGACTTTCCAGTCATGTACGGATAACTTTGTCGGGTAGACAAACCCCACGCCATCGCCGGTATCCAGGTTAATCATACCGTAAATGAAGTGCTCCTTAAAAGTAACATCTATCACCTTTGCGCCGTTGGCATTGATAAAGCAATCGCCGAAGTTGTGGCCGCAGGAAGCTTCCGCCATCTGCCACAGCTCGCGGCCGCGGTCCATGCCTACGACGTCACCCATTCCATACATGACAAAAGCTGTCCGGTCCCCCGGGCCGGAAACCCTTATCTTGTCTTCAACCCAAGATGCTCTCATTCTCTCGTATTGAATTTCCAGCAGGGGCAGGTCTTTGTACATACGCTCGATCTTCTCTGTCTTGCCTGTGGTAAGGTGAATTTCCAGATAATCGCCTTTATCGAGTACTTTCGTGTATTCCTCAGGCGTACAGTCATATTCCGCATAGCCGGTGCCGAGGGCCTCGAAAATCAGCGCGTGGTCCTCTCCGGACTCTTTATTGATAAAATCCCTTATCCCCCTGAAGCTTAAGCTGCCACCGGACACTCTGCCGCGGCTGTATTGGAAAAACCTGTTTTCGACTATCCTCTGGTCATTGAGAGTATCTCTAATCGACCACCACGTGTTCTCCGGCCAGGCTGTCTCGATCCGTACGAATGCCGAGTCCCTGGAGAAACCGTCGTCGGTTACGGCCAGTTTTACCGTAAAAGCTCCGGCGACATAGTAAGTGTGAGAAACTTGGGCACCTGCGGCGGTATTTCCATCGCCGAAATCCCATTCAAATTTCTCTATGCTTCCGTCCGGGTCAGCCGACCGGCTGCCGTCGAAACTCACGGTAAGCGGAGAGTACCCCGATACCCAGTCGGCACTGGCAATCGCCGAGGGATCTTGATTGGGGCTTACGAAGCCTCCTGCAAGCATGTCGCCGTCCGCAATGGCCTGGCCCATCAGGACAGCTTCATCCACTCCCCTTTCGAAGACGAACAACCAGGAAGTGAACGGCCGCGAGGCGTGGCTGGGAAAATTCTCGAAGCCGTTGTTCCAGAGCAATTTTACGATTGTGGTGCCGCCGCTAACGTTCTCCTCATAGATAGGGATCACCCGGCCGTAGCCGCGGCCGTTGTACGGGTTGCCCACTGCCATGATCATCTTGCCCTTGTAATTCAGAGGGCCGCCGTTTTGGGGGTCATTACTGTATTTACCCCCATCGTAGGTATTCCAGTAACTGTCCGGGTAAAGGTCGAAGCCCCGTACCTTTTCGGCATATTCCCGGTCGCCGTAAAACCTGTACTGTCCGCCCTCGGAACGCCCTCCAGGCGTGCCGTTGTCCACAATGTTGGCCCAATCCTGCGGGAATTTCAGATAGTCGATCCTTATCACCTGAGAATAGGGGAAAATCGAATATTCGATGGTAGCTGAATTATTGTTGTAGTCCTTCGTACAGTTTTCATACTCGGCCCGCACAGTCTTGACCGTGTCTGAGTCAAAGACGACCGCAGCCTTTTGCAGCGGGCCCCGCTGGGCACAGGCGTCCAGGAACTGGCTCACCTGGTCTTCGCCGACGTTCTTGATTACCAAGTCCCGGATAGCGTGCTCAAGCCCGCAGGCCCCGCCCACGTTAGTCCTTATCTTAGCGCTGAAAACGCTGTTTTCGAGGGTGATGACCGGACGGGTCTTGCTGGAGTCCACGGTTATCGAAAGCTCCGGGTCCGTTTCGGCAGACACGGTCCGGCCGATCAACACAAGAATTGAAAGGGCCTGAATTGTCCTCATGGCTTATCTCGCAAAGTAACCCGTTATTAGAGGCAGTGGGTTAAGAACATCAATGTGTTACATTGTCATTCGACTGAAATACCGGACCCGAGCATCTCTAAAAATTAATATATGAGGCAACCGGGGCCCTATTAATTTGTTATACTAACAAACTTATTAGCAGTTTTTTCATTGTCAAGATTTTTTCGCCGCAATTACGCCGGGAAAATCTTTGCCTTGAAAATTATGGCCGGCTCCGTTTTTATCTGCCGCAAAAAAAATTCGACTGGAGAATCAACTGTGTGAGTCAAGGTATGTTGACAGATCTATATACCTCTCTATGGACCATCGCCTGCGCCCCTTCAAAGGTCGGGGAGGCCAGCGAGCTGGGAACGACCAGGTTGTGCAGTTGAACTTGCTTGTGCGGGATCAGCTTTTCCAACTGGCTGCTGAGGACCTTGGAAATCAGGTTCCAGGCCTGGACTATTTTCCCCCCGATGATGATTTTTTCGGGGTCCAGCCCGCTATGCATATTGGCAATACCGATCCCGAGGTATAAGGAAGCCTCTTTAAGCGCGCGGACAGCAAAAGGATCATCGCCGAGAGCCAGGTCGATCACCTTCTGCATGGTCTGCTCGATCTCCTGACTGCTTGTCTTCTCATGCTTGCCGCTGTATTCGGCGTATCGCCTGACTATACTCAGGTCGGATGCCATGTTCTCCCAATATTGACTTTGCGGGGATTTTTCCCCATACGGATCGCTGCAGATTATCTGCTTGCCGAATTCTCCTGCAAGACTGTGCGAACCGTGATAAAGGGACCTGTTGATGACCAGTCCTACTCCGATGCCCTCACAGACCAGAATGAAAGCGAAATCCGACAGGCCGCCGGCTTCTTTGCCGAACCAGAGCTCGGCGATCGCTCCTGCTTTGGCATCATTTTCCACACACACTTTGCATTTAACCTGTCCTTCCACAATCTGTTTCACATTAACGTCATTCCATTTATTGGTATATGCCAGGTAGATAATACCATCAGTATGGCTGACCAGAGCCGGGACACTGACCCCCACGCCAGCCATCCGCTCGCCGCAGGAACCGGCCATCCGGGCGATAGTCCTGCCGCAGAGATTAAAAAACTTTTTCCCGTCGCCGCTCACCGTCTCGACCACTTCCTTTTCGAGCACATTTCTCCCGAGATCGCAAATCGCCAGGGTTGTCTCGGTGCGGCTTACATCGATAACCCCTGCTATCCGGGCACTCTCATTTATTTTCAAAGTGATGGGCTTCCTGCCTACACTGCTTTGCCCCCGGCTGTCCTCATACACCAGGCCCTCGCCGATAAGCTCCTGTACTATGCTGGAAACGGCGGGTTTCTTCAAGCCTACCAGTTTCGAGATTTCCACGCGGGAAATAGGTCCTTTCTCGCGGACTATATTCAGCACGTTCGAGCGGTTGATGCTACGCATTATTTTGTGGTCCGCAGCAATGAAATTGTCCGGGTCGAATTTCACTGACTCTCCTCTCAGCAGGTATTTCTCCGGCAGCCTGCAGGGTTCGGCGCTCGAAAAATAATACCGAGCCGGATGCGATACAATGACTCAATAAACTCTTTCCATCAAATGGCATAATCATATAGTAAACCAAACATTAAAACCGTAAAACAAAGGAAGTATGTTCCTTTTGTTTTAATTGCACGCTGATATTCCCCCGGTGCAGGCGCATTATCTGTTGGGAGAGGCTGAGCCCGATTCCCGATCCCTCTTTCTTGGTGGTGAAAAAGGGAATAAATATTTTCTCCTGGATATCTTCCTCGATACCCGGCCCGTTGTCCGTTACCTGTATCAGAGGCCTGCCGCTGCTGTCCGCGCGGGCAGTCAGATCGATTCTGGCGTCAGGTCGATCTTTCACTGCATCGACTGAGTTGCGCAGCAGGTTGATAATCACCTGCTCGATCAAATCGGGATCAGCGGTCAGCTTCAAACCTTCTATTTCTGCTTTCACTTGAAAAGCGATATCTTTCTTTTCTATCTCACTCTGCATGAGTTTCCGGATACGCTCAAACAGCTCGACCACGGGAAAAGTCTGGAATTCAGGCTTGGGTAAGCGAGTGATTTTCCGGTAATTTTCCACGAAATTCAACAGTCCCTCACTGCGCTTGTGGATAGTCTGAACCGCATCGCGAATGTCCCGGAGCGTTTCCGGCTTGATTGTTTCCTCCGCGGTACTGTCGGCAGCTTGCAGAATATTGTTGGCAGTAGCCGCCAGCGAAGATATCGGTGTGATCGAGTTCATGATCTCGTGGCTCAGCACGCGGGCCAGATTCTGCCAAGCCTCCATCTCTTTGTCATCCAGCTCGCTCTGGATATTCTGGATTGAAACCAGGGTGAACGGCTGGCTGCGCAGCCTGAGTTCGGTGGCATGGATTGCCAGGTATAAAATCTCACCCTCGACAGCTACCCTGACCAGGGATTTACCTCCCGGGGCAATATTCTGCAGCGTATCGGCCAGTTCCTTACTGAATGCAGCCAGGGATTCGATATTCCTGAGCTGCCCGGTCTTCAATATCCGCTGGGCAGCGGTATTTATCAGCTCAACCTCGCCATTTGGCCCGTAGCAAATCAGTCCCACACCCACATGCTGCACGACTGTTTGGAGATAACGGAAATGTTCTTCCTTCTCGGCTCTGGTCCGGCGGAAAGCGTCCAGCACTTCATTGTACGCGCTGCGAAGCTGGTCAAACGATGCTCCAAGTCCCTTGCCGGTGAACGATTGAGAGAAATCCTCGTGGCGGATGGCCTGCAGGAAACGAGTCAGATACTGGTTCGTTTTTTCGATGTAGTTGATTAGAGCGATTGCCTGAAAAACGACAAGACCTGCAAGGATAGTGATAGTCGCGTAATAGCTGGTCCGGATGACCAGGTAGCTGGCGAGAAAGATCGTGGCGCAAAGCAGCACCACCCGGACAATGCAGACAGCGCGGAAGTTTTTATAGTCCATATTTTTCCAGCCTGCGGTAAAGAGCGCTGCGAGTGTAACCCAGTTCCCTGGCGGCACGGCTGATATTGCCCCCGTGTTTCTCGATCGCTTTGCGGATGATAATTTTCTCCACCAGCTCCATGTTGTACTCTTCGAACACCAGCCCCTCTTTTTTTGCCTGCTCGGGCCTGGAAAGCAAAAAATCCCCGGGTTGGAGCACCTGCTTATCGCTCAGGATTATCGCCCGCTCCACGGCGTGCTGCAGCTCACGGACATTCCCGGGCCAGGGGTACTTCCTCAGTTTCTCCAGAGCAGCGAAACTCAACTTTTTCAGGGGCTTCTGATACTTTTTGCAATAGATCTCAAGGAAGTGTCCGGCCAGGAGTTGGATATCCCCGCTACGCTCGCAAAGAGGCGGCAAGCTGATTTCCACCGTATTGATGCGGTAAAGCAAATCCTGGCGGAATCTATCTTGCGCCACCATTTCGTGGATCCGCATGTTGGTGGCGCAGATCAGCCGGACATCGAAAGGGACCGGCTTGTTGGAGCCCAGGCGGGTTACGGTGCGGCTCTCAAGCACGGTGAGCAGCTTGGCCTGCAGCGGCAGGGGGAGGTTGCCGATCTCATCGAGGAAAAGGGTCCCGCCCGAGGCGACCTCGAACCTTCCGGCCCGGTCTTTCCTGGCATCGGTGAATGAGCCCCTGGTATGGCCGAACAGCTCGCTCTCGAACAGCGATTCGCTAACTGCGCCCATGTCAACGGAGATGAACACCTGGCCCTTTCTGCGGGACTGCCTGTGCAGCGCCCTGGCCACCAGCTCCTTGCCCGTGCCGTTCTCCCCGAGGATCAGTACGTTGGCATCCGTGGCGGCAACCTTGCGGACAGTTGCGAAAACCTCCCGGATGGGAGCGGAGACGCCGATCAGGTCGTGGAACTGCTGGTCGAGGTCCTCGCTGAGCTGATGCTGTTGCGCGCGAAGGCTGCCGAGCTCGATCCTGGACTTGCGCAACTGGTAAGCCGCCGAGAGAGTGGCCAGCAGCTTCTCATTCTGCCACGGCTTGAGCACGAAGTCCGTGGCCCCGGCCCGGATCGCCCGCACAGCGGTCTCCACATCGCCGAACGCCGTGATCAGGATCACCACTGCATCCGGGTCGATCTCCAGTATTTTTTCCAGCCAGAAGAACCCCTCTTTACCGCTGGTCGAGTCCAGGGCGAAATTCATGTCGAGCAGGATGACATCGTAGCTGTGGTTCCTGAGCAGAGCAGGGATGTTGCGCGGCTCTTTCTCGGTAACCAGCGATTCCGCATGGGCTTTCAGCAGCAGGCGGGCGGCCAGCAGCACGTCCTCGTCGTCATCGACTATCAAGATCCTGTTGAATTGCGGGTCTGTGTACATCTTTCCCCGATCTTAACAGCTTATATGTGGTCTGGTATTAAATACTGAAACAGGATAAACGCATCATCCGTGCCAGCTTTAGTCTATCCGCATCTGGACAGACACCACAGGAATTGAAGGCTGATATAATACTAACAATACATAGAAGTTGAAACAACTCCCTCAATAATATCTTCTTAAAGCATACGGGCAGAGCGAGCCTCTGGCGACTCTTAATTGTGTCCCGCCAGCGGACACTACTGTCCCGCCAGCGGACACTTCGCGAGCTCAGTATTTCCAGGCAATCCACGTAACTTGTTGAAATATAGCAAAAACCAGCTTTGGCACAATATTTTCATTTATTATCTGCCGAAATGCTAGAGCGTTACCGTACAAACGGATTAGTCTGAGGCTGTACTACAGAGAAGGAAACCGTAAACCGATGCTGGAATTTATCACCACAGTCGTCTCGACCTGGATACAGATGCTCTGGCTGAGCCTCGCCGGAGTTGTTGCCGGAGTTATACTGCACCGCCTGCAACTGAAAATTAAACAAGACCAGAGACCATGGACCGTCAAATAGAGAAAAAATTCTGGACCGCCAGAAGAACCATCTGGCTGGGTACCGGCGGAATAATCACTCTCGTGTTCCTGTTCGGTTTCATTCTGGCTGACTACAGCGCAAAGCTGAATATCCAGCGCGAGCGGATAACCGTCTCCACGGTGATCAAGGGACCGTTCCAGGAGTTTATCCCCGTGCGCGGCAGCGTGGTGCCGATCAAGACAATCTACCTGGATGCTGTCGAGGGTGGACGAGTGGAAAAACTTTTTCTGGAAGAAGGCAGCATGGTGGAGCAGGGCGACTCGATCCTGCAGCTCTCGAACCCCGACCTGGAGCTGAGCGTAATGAATCAGGAGGCCAACCTGTTCGAGCAGTTGAACGATTTCCAGAATATCCGGATCAGCCTGGACCAGCAGGCCATCACCCGGCAGAACCAGTTGATAGAGATCGAGCACGGCCTGGAGCAGGCCGAGCGTGAATTCACCAGGAACAGCGAGCTGATGGCCAAAGACCTGGTGGCAAAGCAGGATTACGAGCAGAGCCGGGAAGATATCGCCTACTGGCGAAAGCGGCGGGATTTCATGATCCGGACCCTGGAGCAGGATTCCCTCTACCGCATAGGGCAGATAGCCCAGCTCGAAACCTCGGGGGAACGCCTGCGGATGAACCTGGAGGCGGTAAAAAGGAACCTGGACAACCTGATGCTCAGTGCGCCGGTCAGCGGTCAGCTTACCCTGCTGGATGCCGAGATCGGGGAGCTGAAATCCAAGGGGCAGCGCCTGGGCCAGATCGACGTGATGAGCGGCTACATGCTGCGGGCCTCAATCGACGAGTTCTATATCGCCAGGGTCAAGCGCTGCCAGGAAGCCACCTGCGAAATATCCGGCAGCGAGTACAGGCTGGTGCTGCAAAAAGTCTACCCGGAGGTGCGCGAGGGCAGGTTCGAAGTGGACTTGGATTTCGTAGGGGAAGTCCCCCCCGGCATCCGCGTGGGCCAGAGCCTGCAATGCAGGCTGGCACTGGGCGGGCTCTCGGAAGCGGTCCTGCTGCCCAGGGGCGGTTTCTACCAGAGCAGCGGGGGAAACTGGGTCTTCGTGGTGGACAGAAGCGGGGAGTCCGCGGTGCGCAGGCAAATCCGGATCGGGCGGCAGAACATGGAGCATTACGAGGTGCTCGAGGGCCTGGACCCAGGCGAGCGGGTGGTTACCTCCAGCTACGACAATTACCTGCAGATCGAAAAGCTGATTATAAAGTAGGGATTCTTTACACACCCCGTCCCCCGACTTTATCGGGGGCGGGGTGTGTCAGAAACAAAGTCTCGTGGTCTTAAACCAGAAAAAAAACGAGATTCAAAAACTTGATAATTATTGAGAATAAATCAGAGGCAACAATTCATTCCTATTCCACAGGAGCACCGCAATGATCAGGACAGTCAATCTGGGCAAGATCTACACCACCGAGGAAGTGGAAACCACCGCGCTGAACAGCGTAACTCTCAAGGTGGACGAAGGGGAATTCGTGGCGGTGATGGGCCCCTCCGGGTGCGGCAAGTCCACCCTGCTCAACCTGCTCGGCCTGCTTGATAAGCCCTCCAGCGGCGAGCTTCATATAAACGGCAGGGAGGTATCAAAATACAACGAGCGGCAGCGGGCGGATGTCCGTAAGGGGACAATCGGGTTCGTGTTCCAGAGCTTCAACCTGATCGACGAGCTCACGGTGTTCGAAAACGTGGAGCTGCCGCTGATCTACCAGAAGATGTCCTCCAGCGAACGAAAACAGCGGGTGGAGCAGGCCCTGGACAAGATGGAGATCACCCACCGCAAGAAGCATTTCCCCCAGCAGCTCTCCGGCGGGCAGCAGCAGCGCGTGGCCGTGGCCCGGGCCGTGGTGGCTGGCCCCAGGCTGATCCTGGCCGATGAGCCGACCGGCAACCTGGACTCCTCCCACGGCAGCGAAGTCATGGACCTGCTCACCGGGCTGAACAGCGCCGGGACCACGGTTGTGATGGTTACCCACTCGCCCGAGTACGCAGGTTTCGGCCACCGGGTGGTGCACATGCTGGACGGCGATATCGTGGCCGAGAACGTGAAGGAGCGCCACGATGCTTAGCCATTATCTCAAGGTGGCGATGCGCAACCTGCTGCGGCACAAGGGCTACTCGGCGATCAACATCACCGGCCTGGGGGTGGGCCTGGCCTGCTGCCTGGTAATCGCCCTGTGGGTCAGGTTCCATCTCTCCTTTGACAACTTCCAGGCCAGGGGAGAGCAGGTTCACGTATTGATCAACAAAATATCGATTAGCGGCACCAACCCGATCCGCGTGCACGCCACTTCGGGTCCGGTTGGCCCGGCCCTGAAAGCCGACTTCCCGGAAATCGTCGATTACGCCCGGTGTTATTGGCTTCGGGAGAGCACTCCCCTGAAAACCGGGGGAAAGAAATTCAAGCTCGAATCGGCCTGCTTCACCGACCCCTCTTTTTTCGATTTATTCAGTTTCAGCCTGGTCGCGGGTGATCCGGCCTCGGCCCTCTCCGAGCCGGACAACCTTGTCCTGACCGAGGAGACCGCACAGAGGCTGTTCGGCGGCGAGGACCCGGTTGGAAAGGTCGTGGACCTCCCCGAATGGGGAAACTACAGGATCAGCGGCGTGCTGAAAAACCCGCCGGAGAATTCGACCCTGCGCTTCGACGCCCTTCTCCCGATTCACAAGAGCCGCCTGGCCTGGATCGACTGGGATAACAACAACGCCCTGGC
>JAFGTO010000246.1 GCA_016934095.1 Candidatus Glassiibacteriota bacterium | reverse complement strand
TACGCTGCTGTCGGCGGAAGCAACTCGGGCGAAGGCTCGGGAGTATACGGGCATTCAACGACCAGGAACGGCGTCTGGGCTGTCGCGGAAGGCGAGTACGCTGCCGTAGCGGCGGAAAGCCAAAGCAGCGGAACGGGTGTTTACGCCTACTCGGCAGAGGGTTTCGGAGGAGTATTTGCTACCGATGCAGCGGACGTGTGTGCCGTGTATGCGGTGGCTGCCGAGGGTTCTCCTTCAAACCCGGGTCTGTATGTGGACGGTTATGCTACTATCACCGGCGGCGTATCCTCGACCATGCTGACGAGCGCGGGCCTGGCCCGTGCGCACAGCATATCATCCCCCCAGGCCGAATTCAGCTTCTCCGGCTCCGCCCGGCTGTCCGCAGGGGAAGCCGGGGTCGCTTTCGCCTCCACCTGGCAGGACTGTATCTCCGGGGCCGCCGACTACCGCGTGCTGATCACTCCCACCGAAATGTGCAACGGGATCTGCTGCGTGGAAAAAACTCCCTCCGGTTTCAAGGTCAGGGAGCTGGCCAAAGGCACCAGCAGCGCCTCTTTCGACTGGATGGTGCGGGCAGTGCAAAAAGGCTCTTCCACCGAGAAAATTCTGCTCTCCGGGGCCGGCCGGCCTGATGCGGGAATGGAGATAATCGAGCCTGAACGAGTCAAGCTCTTGCAGGCGGGCATCGAAAAGCAGAAACGGATGCAAGCCTCCCAGTCTCCCGACCTGGCCTCGGCCAGGCCTTCCGCGGGCGCATCGGTACAGGCTGGCGCAGCCAGAAAAACCTCTCCCGAAATGGGACCTCACATGAAGCGGGTAACAGAATACAGGGAGCGGCTCAAGCAAAGGGCGCAGGACAGATGAAGATAGCCGGAGCCATAACAGCCTGCCTGCTGCTGGCAGCTTCTTCCCTGTGGGCCGCAGGCACGGCCCGGGAGCAGGCGGTGGGAAGCCTTTCCGGGAGCTCGGCCTCGGGCAGCCTCCGGGTCGAGGCTTTCGCCGGGCTGCCCTGGGTTACCGCCTCGGCATCCGGCTCGCTCAGCGAGCGGCCCTCTTACCCGGCTCTGGATGATACCCGGATCGGTATCCAGCGCATACCTTTCTATCTGCAGCTTGAGTCCGCGGTAATACCGCCCGGAGAACGGTTCACTGCCGAATGCTGCCTGGACATGTCGGAATCCGGCATGTCCCTGGGAGGCTATACCTGCGCTTTATCGTGGGATACCACTGCAGTGGCTTTCCTGGGCTACGCTGCGGCGGACGTGGGGAGGTTCGGCAATCCGCTGGTAAACGAGCAGCGGGCCGCCAGGGGCCAGTTGGTGTTCACCGAGGCCCAGGCCCAGGGGCAAACCGGCCTGGTCAAGCTGCTGGAGGTGTTCCTGCAAGCCGGGGAATTGCCTGCAACGGCCAGGTCGCTGATCAGGGTACAGGTGATATCGCTGAATGCGGCTTATTCCTACCGGAACCTGCTCGGCCTGGTTGACAATCAGCCTGCCGAGATCCTGATCACGGATGAAGACATAACCGGGACAGACACCACGGCTCCGCAAATAACCCAGACCACCCGCTACCAGGATACGGATGATACAAGCGGGCCTTACCTGATCACCACGCAAGTCAATGATGAAAACCTCTCCAGGGTCTTTCTCTTATACAAAACACTCACGGAAAATGAATACCATAGTATCGAGATGTCCCGGGCCGGCCAGCAGTTCAGCGGTTCGATACCGGGACAGCCTGAGGGAACGGTTGTCGAGTACTATATAAGGGCCGAGGACAGCTATCTGAACGCTGCTTTCGACCCTGCCGAATACGCAAGCCGGCCTTACAGCTTCAGGATCGGGGCGGCGGCAGGATCGTGCGATTTCAACGGCGACGGCAGGATAACCGTTTCCGATGTGATCGCCCTGCTGATTTTCCAGAAGGATAACCCCGGCGACCTGGGGGCGGACTTCAACGGGGACGGCAAGTCCACCATCACGGATGCCATAGCCATGCTGCTGGCCATGCGGGATGGCACCTGCCCGGACGTGTCTGCAGTGCTGTCCTCGGCGGCAGGAGTTACCCTGATCGAGGGCCTCACCGCCGTGGAGATCGCCTGCCTCGAAAAGGCCATGGCCGGGCTGGGCCTCACCGCCCGGGAAGAGGCCGACTTCCGCCTGGCGATCTATGGGGAGGCCGGGGCCGCAAGCCTGCCCAAAGCTTTCAGCCTGGCCCAGAACAGCCCCAACCCGTTCAATCCCGCCACCACGATCGGGTTCAGCCTGCCGGAGGGCTTTGCCGGGAAAGTCAGCCTCAAGGTCTTCGACCTGCGGGGCAGCCTGGTGAGGGTGCTGGTGGATGAGGCCGGTCAGTCCGGCTCCTTCACCGTGTTCTGGGACGGCACGGACTACAGGGGCAGGAGTCTACCCAGCGGTATCTACCTGTACCGCCTGCAGACGGATGATTTCGTGCAGACCAGGAAGATGGTGCTGCTGAAGTGAGCTAGCTCCAGGACTGCAGGGCTTTCCTCAGGCCCGCGCTTGTAGACTGCCACGGACAGTGCGTCCTTTTCCTCTTTACTGAGACTGCCCATTATTTCCTTTTTCTCAGGCGGCAAACCGGTGGAATAACCTGCCAGTTCCTCCTCAGCCTCCTTGATGGCAGCGGCGGTAAACCTGGTGCAGCCCTCATCAGTGGTTAGGTATTCTTCCAGGCTCTTATCTTGTGGAATATCAATATTATACTTGTCTTTTAACCTGGAGGCGGTATTATAATCAATGTTGCTTAAACCAAGATCGTTTGCATCTGTATCAATATCAAGGATATCAATTTTTATACGCGGAATAATTATTGCCACTCCTGGAATACGATCCTGTATATTATCCAACCATCCTCGATCATCATACTCATCGGTAAAAGCCGCTTT
>JAFGTO010000245.1 GCA_016934095.1 Candidatus Glassiibacteriota bacterium | reverse complement strand
TAATGCCCGCTGCCGGTGGCCTCCATGAACACGTAGTTGCCCTCGCCCGTGGTATTGGCCCCCTCATCCGGCCGGACCGAGCCCCATTCGTTCTCTCCCTCCGGGTCCGCCGGGGTGGCCTGGTGGTTCCACCAGGCGTGGAAGCGGCCCAGGTCGGCCTCCAGTTTCGGATGTTCCTCGTAGTCCACGTAGTAGTAAAAACTTTTAACATCCGTGTCCGAGTCGTTTTCCACCGTGATCCTGGCACCGGTGGCGAACGGCATGGGGAAATAGCAGACCAGGGCCCGGCCGGATTCGGGTCCTGCCGAGAGGAACGGAGTGGCGTAGTTGTAGAACTCGCCCCAGCCCTGGCCGAAGAAATCGCCGAGCGGGGCCAGCACGCTGGGCTCGCTCTCGCCGTCCCAATACATCCTGAGGATCAGGTTGCGCCTGGAAAGCGGGTCCCTGTGGTTGACCGTGATCCAGATGTGGGTGATTATGCCGGTGCCCTTGACGTTGAAGATCTCGGAGACTTTCCCGGCGGGGATTTTCAGGTAGTCCGTCCCGCCCCCGGTGCGGTCGTAGCTCGAGATGCGCTTGCTCCTGGCCGGGTTCCTGATCCGCGCCAGGTCTTTCAGGTCGCCGAATACCTGTGCCTCGAGCACGGCGGAAAACGTGGCCAGCAAGAAGATGGCCGCCAGAAAGGTCCCGGTAGTGCGCATTGTCGATCCCTCGCGTTAAGTGTATAATGGTGACGGTCGAGTTGACCGGTGGGCACCCTCCCCGCGGCCGGCCGCGGGGTCCGAAGCCTCCGCCCTAGCCTTTCTCCGGCCCGGTGATCCCCCAGTAGTACTGCTGCAGGACATTGGCCTCGTATTCCAGGAAACCCATGGTCTCGGTGTAGTTGGCCACGCTGGCCCGCATGGTCTGCGTGAAAGCCTCCACGCGAGCGCTCGAGCGCTCGAGCTTCTCCACCCTGGTAAAATTCGCGGTCAGCTCCTCGGCCTTGCGCTCATCCACCGCCTGGTACATGCGGGTGAAATCGCGCACCGGGGTGATCTCGCGGATGAGCCGGTGGCCGGAGGGTTTTTTCTCCTGGTCGAACACGCTCTTGTCATAGACCCCGGGGTCAGCGAACCTGCTCTCCGGGGTGTCGATGAACGCCTCCCTGACCCCCTGCCGGTCCAGGCTCTTGCAGACACAGGCCAGCAGGTCAGCCGCCGCTTCCCGGCTGTCGGCCAGGAACGGCCCCACGAAGTGGCGGAGCCTTCCCGGGCGGGCCAGCACGTAGCCCCGGACATCCCCGTTGTCATCGCGGTAGAGGTAGGCCTCGCCGGCACTGTCGGCATACAGGCCGCGGATGATATTTCCCCGCTCCAGGAAGCGGGCGGTGTCGTAGCGCACCAGCTCTTCCAGCTCATCCGCGGACACCCTGGAGACCCGGTCAGTGTCGTGCGGACTGTTGCGGAACTCGGCCGGAGAGAAATAGGACCTCCAGATACGGTAGCTGTCCACGTAGCCCACCGCGCCGTAGACCGTGTTGCCCATGGGGGTGGCATCCAGCCCGTTGATAATCTTGCCCTGGTCGATGGCATAGCGCACGCAGTGCTGCATCATGGCGTTGGCGATGCCCTGGCGCCTGAGCTCCGGGTGCACCAGGATCATGCCGATCCAGGTATGGCGCTCACCCAGCGGGGCCACCGTGGCGGTGGACACCGGGATGTCATAGTCCCCGGCGGCCAGCCTGGCCACGAACGAACCGCGGGGGTCGAGGTCCACGATACGCCTGAGGTCCGCCTCGGTCTGGTTCCAGCCGGCGCGCATGGTCAGCAGCATCATGGTATCCAGGTTTTCGCCGATAGGCTCCATGCTGAAAGAGCCCAGGTTGACCGCCTTGCCCTCGGGCAGCTGGATCCGCATGGACTCCGGCACGCGGACCTGGATCTTGTTGCCGCTCCTGAACACGATCTCCACCTCGCGCTCCGGGGCGAAACCTCCGGCGCGGGGGTTATCGAAGCGGAAACAGCCGTAAAGGCGGTCTGTGTAGGCATCCCGGCCCAGCTCGATGGTGCCGGCCTCGCGGGGGTCGTTTTTCTTGATCAGTTTCAACTTTTCTCTCCTGCAGGTTGCGGGAATAAGTCTGCATCAACCCGGCCGATAACAGCAGGGGCGGTCCGCGAACCGCCCCTGCAGCCGGAAAAAATATGTTCTTCAGTCTCGTTCAGAGGATCATGTTCGGGCCGATGTGGCGGAAAATCTGCCAGGAGTCGCCGATCCGCTCCACCCCGACCAGGTTCCCGGAGTCGAACTTTGGCAGCTCCTCCGGGTCTGACACCCTGACCAGCTCCTCGAGCAGGCTTGCCAGGAACGGCAGGTGCCCCACGATCATCAGGTCTTCTTCTTCCGCATTCACCCAGTCCAGGGTCGGGCCGATGGAGTCGTTGGGCGCCAGGCCCTTCATTTTTTTGACTTCGGCCGCTCCCTCGAGTGAATCGGCCAGCAGCTTGGCGGTCTCCTCGGCGCGCAGCCTGCCGCTGTGGACTATCCTGGGCACCCTGACATTCATGTTTTTCAGGGTACGTCCCAGGTGCCTGACATCCTGGCGGCCTTTCTCATTCAGCGGCTTCGAGACGTCTTCCAGTTCTGTCTTGGCTTCGCCGTGGCGAACCAGGTAAAGTTTCAAACCTTCCTCCTCGGGTAATGAGACGAATGTTTTCGGGAGGGAGAAATCAGTCTGAAAAGTGGCTGGGTTATTATGTGTCAGCCGCAGGTGGCTGTCAATGTTTTTAGAGGGGCGGGAGCACAAGGCACAAAGTGGAACAGGAGAACAGGCACAAAGAGACAAAGGCCCCGCCACCATACGTGTAGGGGCACGGCGTGCCGTGCCTGTCGCCGGGTTGCCTCGCAGCTCCGAGCGCGGAAGAATAACGCTGGGATTAGCTGTCAACCAGGCTCGCGATGCACGTCAAACGTTAGGTTTGTCGAACGTCAGGTTCGCAGGTTTGCAATCAGGCCACAAAAAGGTAGTCCCTGCCCTCCACCAGGCCCTTGGGGTCCAGGCAGGCGCGGATGTTTTCGCGGGCACCTTTCTGGCCCACCGTGCCGAGGATCAGCCCTGTCCGGCCGGTCCCGGGCAGATCATCGACTCCGATCACCGGCAC
>JAFGTO010000244.1 GCA_016934095.1 Candidatus Glassiibacteriota bacterium | reverse complement strand
TGAGCGGCTTGAGCGCTTTGCTGCTCAGGTAGACTCCCCCGGCCCTGGCCCTGTCCCAACCGCTGAGGCTGAAATGTCGGGTGTAGGGACTCTCCGTGCCCAGGTAGCCGGTAACCTCGAGATAGCGCGGGTCCGTATAGCTCACTTTCGCCCCGTCCAGGGTGAGGCTCCCCACTCCCAGGTGCAGCCACTGGCGGCCCGCGGCGGCGCTGAAGCGGCCGTGTATCCACTCCAGGTAGCCGTTGTAGAGGCGGTGCAGCGGGTCCTCTTCGTAATCGACATTCAGATCCTGGCTGGTGCGAAAAAAAGTATGGAAACCCAGGCTGTTCTTGCTGCCCCTGCCGACCAGCTTCATCCTCACCGACTCGTAGGACCTGAAATTGCAGACCGAGCCCTGGCCGCCGCTGCCGGGGTAGTTTTCCAGGTAGTAGAAAAGAGACTGGGAGCTGCCGCTGAAAAACACCTTCCCCGAAAGCTCGCCAATGCCGGGAAAAGCGGTCAGCAACAGCAGCAAAAACGCCGGTATGCGCAGGGTAAGCCGGGTCATCTTGTCTGCAAGCTCGGGAAGTGCGGTAATGCACGTTGTCAGTTGGAGGCGGCCTGCCTGTGGGGTAAGCGGGACTGGCGGCATACCGCTGGCAGGCCGGGAAAAACCAGTAATTTATTTCCGGACGGCTGTCTTATGCTCATTGAAGCAGGGAACAAGACAGGTCATTTTGAACACTGTCGAACGTTTAACGTTGTTGCCGGCTGCAAGGTTACCGTCTTATGAAAAAGTTTTCTCAGGGCGTGCCTGTCCGGGTCCGGACATGAGCCCGAATTAAGCCTGGTGCCCGCTTCGACCGCGACTGCTCAGGATTGCTCCGGCGCCGGCCCGCCCGCTGCGGCTTGATGTGCCCGCCAATGGCCGTTCAGGGCCTCTTGCGACATCAGCAGACCTGCAATCAGCAGTATTTCGCCCAGCAGCAGGAAAGCAGGCTGGAATTGGGCAATAATAATGTTGATCAGCAAGCCCACGATCAGCAGGATCACTACCAGAGAGTTGTTCAGGAGATTCCCGGTGGGCGGGTCGGCCTCCTGGAGACGGCGGATGGCGCGGGGGAAATCCACGATGATATAGAACGCCCAGAAGATATTGAATACCGGGATGAAGATAAAACCGGCGGCTTTACCCGGGGTTACACCGGTAACATCGGTGGACCGCCTGCGAATCTCGGAATATATCTTGTACAGCCAGACAACCCAGTAAATATTTATGGTGATGATCAACAGGAGTACCATGACCACAGGATTGCGGACCTTTCCCAATGATTCGGCTTGTGGCTGTTCGTCCATCCGGGGCCTCCTTGGGGCAGAGGGAAGAATACTGCGGGAAAAAGGGATCTGTTGATACGAGCAAGCGGCACGGCGGGCGCCGTATTAATATTTTATCACAGGATTCGCTAAAAGACAACAAGTTTATGGTGCGGAGGGTGTAATAATAGCCCTGTGATCAGCTAATAATCAGTTGCACCAAGCGTGCGACCTTATTAACAACTCGCAGCCGGGGAGCATGAGCCGGACCGGGGTCTGTTCCTGATTGTGCTGATTGAAGACTCCCGGCAGCGAGCTGCGGGGAATGCGCTCGCTGGCCGATTCAGCTAAAACCGGGGAGTCGGTATACCGGATAAAAAAGGGGGGCCTTGGAAGGTCCCCCCTATCCGGCTCTATGGTGAAATCCCGAGCAAAGACAGCTAGAACGCCGAGACAAAACCCACGCCGAGGCGGTTGGTATCATTGGCCCAGTTGTGGGTTACCTCGCCGACCAGACGGATGTTCCTGCGCAGCAGGTAGCTGAGATGACCGGTCAGGCTCTTGAAATCCTCCGAATTGTCGTCCGAGTCTGTCCAGTTGAACAGCCCCACCAGGTAGACCTTGCCGTCGCTGCCCCGGGGGGCGATCACCATCTCGCCGAGCGCGCCCCTGGTCTTGAGGTCCCGGTAGCCGGAGCTGAGGAAATAAGGGTTGGTGTCCCTTCTCTCGACATACTGCAGGTTCAGCTCGAACTTTTCGTTGATTGACACTGTCAGGTCGGGACCGGCCAGCCAGGCCTGGTTCAGCCGGCCGGCGCTCTTTTCCCGGCCGGTGTAGCCGAACACACCCAGGCGCAGGTATTTACCGACATCCTGGGAGATGCGTCCCATGAAATTCTTGTACCTGTCGGAGTCGAAGTTCTTGTCCTCGTCCGCCTCGCTCAAGCCGTTGCCGTTGACCACCTCGAAAATCAGGTCGGTGCCGCTGGGCAACCCGTAAGTTACCATGATACCCCTGTCATAGGTCAGGTTTATCCCCGAGCGGCCCGGAGTGGACTTGTAGGCCTGGTAGTCCTCCAGGGTCAGGCGCAGCTCCCGCTTGAACAGGGGGTCGGAGACCTGGAACTGGCCTGCGTAGATATCCAGGTCGACTCCCAGCAGGTTGTTGAACATGACATAGGCGTCCTCGACACCGGCCACCTCTCCTCTCTCATCCATGTAGAAATAGAAGTAATAGGCGATGTTTTTGGTCAGGGCCCCGCCGGAGAGCAGCTTCAACAGGTATGGAGTGTTGAAGTCCGACCTTTTTCCCGCCACGTCGTTGTAGTTGATGAACCCTTCCAGGCGCACGGCGATGGGGAAATCCCGGATCAGCGAGAGCTCGTCGTCCCCGGTCTCGACAAAATACCTGGGCGCTTCCTGGTCGGTGAGCACGAAACCGTTGCCGGCGAATTCATCCCCATAAGGTTTCAGCCTGGGGATCGGCTGGTGGCAGGTCTTGCAGCTCAGCCGGTATTTCCTGGCGAAAGCCGGGACAGCATAGGCGGACTCGGCCGTAAAGATGGAACACAGACCGGCGGCCGCCAGGGAAAAGACCAGGGTGTAAAACGTCTTTTTTTTCATTTTTCCTTCTTCAGTCGAATACGTTGATTACGGTAGAATGCTCGTTGACCACAACTGTTTCAGTTTCATCCGGCGGCACCTCGAGCAGCTCTGCCACCGGTTTGACCAGCTTGCTGTAGTTGAGCGTGGCTTCGACAGTCATCCTGCCCGGGGCGACCTCGAACGGCAGGCTGAAGGAGAAAGTCTCCACCCTGGTACCCCTGGGGGGTATCCGGTAGTCTACACCCAGGCTCTTGGTGTTCCACTGCTGGATCGTCATCCGGCCCTGGGGGTCGAAATAGGGCATGCGGAAAATACGGTCTCCCACCGGGACCCCATCCCGCTGCACGCCCTGGAAGCCGGGGTCGTTCAGCGCTATGCCCATGTCCTGGTAGGCCAGGACGTCCCGGGCGATCGTATACTCTTCCCCCTCGAAACCCTTGGGGTCCACCGGCAGGTGATAGACCTTGCCCTGGGCATCGGTGGCCTCGACATGCAGCCAGACAATCCGGTCCTCCACCGAGCCGGTGGGGAACTTGTGGCCGGCTTTCTGGTTGAAGAGCACCACGGTAAAGACCACTTTTTCGCCCGGCTCGGTCTCATCGATATCCGGGTGGATGCGCAGCTCCACCGTGCCCCTGATCTTGCCGTTGTCGTGAGCGCCGTGGAACAGGTGCTGACGGATGTCCGGGTAGGCCTTACCCATCGAGGCCCTCCTGCCCTCGGCCCTTGGCATGTGGCAGTCGTGGCAGGGGACTCCCTCGGCTGCGTAAGGCCCTTCCTTCCACTCGAGGTGGGTCGATTTGACCCATACCCCGTAAGGGCTTTTCTCGTTATGGCAGGTGCCGCAGAACTCTGCGGAAGGCAGGAACTTGCTGACCTCGATCACGTGCTCAGGAGAGGTTACCCCGCCCCTGGGCCCGTATTTCACGTTCCCCGGCTCGGAATAATAGTTGAAGTTGTGGGGAGTGTCTGACTCGAAACCGGTGATAGTATGGCACAGGTCGCAGGTGACAGCTTCGTTGGCCCGGCTGTTTTCCTCGGGCCTGGGCGGAGGGGTGTCGCCCGCCAGGAAAGACACCGGCGCATGGCAGCCATTACAGCCATCCCTGACCCCGGCCACGGCCGGGTCTTTTTCCGCGTGGGGCACGGCCAGCTTGAAATACTCGATCTCGTCCCAGTGGTGGACATAGGCCTGGGAGTGCATCTCCTGGCGCCACTGGCGATAGAAGTCGGTATGGCAGGAAGTACCGCAGAACTTGGGTTTTTTATACTGGTCGTACTGCCTGGTGCCATGGGCGGCGTCGCCTGCCTTGACCTGGGCCAGTAAGCCCGCTCCCGCCACAACCGTGCCAATGACAACGACAGCTAAGACTTTACGGGCTGATCGCATATAAACCCTTTCATCAGGTAAGATTTAATTGGATGAATTTATACCGGCTGGAATGACAGATAATCCCGGTATTTTTTAACGTTAATATTTAGAAAAAGTAACACGATTTTACCCCGGCACCCTGGCTGATATCAGCGGTTTCTGCATCAGTACTGTCAGGCAGCTTACGGCAATCAGGAGAATAAAATGGGGCACATGCATAAATGTGCCCCTCGGGTAAACAAACGGTCCAAGTCCGTCCGGCGCCCGTTCCCTGATTATACCGCGGGGTCAGGGTTTCAGCTCGACAGCGGCCAGCGGCTCCAGCACGCGGAAAGTGAAAGACTCGGCAAAATAGAGCTCCACTTTGTCCGCGGTGCAGCCCGAGAAGCCGATGGAGATATCCTGGCCCAGGGTCAGCTCGAAATCTCCGCCGCGCACGGACAGCAGCACGCCGCCCTTGAGGGCGCTGCTGTAGAATATCCCGCCTTCCACCAGGCGCTCCGCCACCCGGAAAGTAGGGTATCCCTTGGCGGTGGCGATCAGCTCATGGTAGCACTCCAGGCAGAGGACCAGCGCGTAAGGCCCCTCGATTCCCGCCTCGGACAGCAGCTTGATCCCCTCGGCCACGGCCTTGGGGCAGTCTTCGCGTGCGGCGGGGATCTTGAGCGGGGCGTGTTTTGCGGCTTTGAGTATGCCCTGGACCCTGGCCTCCGGAAAGCCTTTGTAGATTGCGGATTCCTCGAAATCGACCACTGCCCTGGCGGCTTTTTCCAGCGGACCCAGGTCGACATCCTTCGAGCCCCTGGAGATCGAGTCCAGCTCCATCTGGTCGAGCTGGAAGGGTACCCGTAACTCCACCAGCGGCAGCACCTCGCGCACGCCCCAGCTTACACCCGCCCTCTTATGTTTCTCGGGGATTGCCAGGCGGCCCAGGTTCACCGCACCCAGCTCCAGGCCGTGGGGCCCGTCGCAGTCAACCAGCTTGCGCCCGGTGAGGCTTGCTTTGAGGATGTTCGAGGCCGTCCTGTCGATTTCCTTCCAGGCGGCTTCCGTCAGCGGAGCCAGTGAACGTCGCAGAATGTCGCTCATCGTCAGCTCTCCTTTCGCAGCGAGCCGATTCCCAGGCTGCCCGGGGCCGGCGCGTCGTTTTCAGCAGGTTCTTTTGCCAGGGCTTCTTCTATTTCGGTAATGGGGCCGGAAGAGAACAGGTAGGTCTTCAGTTCCTCGTCGAATTTGGGGATCCTCCTGCGCAGCCATTCCAGGGCCATGGCCGCATGTTCGATTTCCTCGTCCCGGTTGTGCTGGACAATCTCTTTGAGCTCCGGGTCGGTGGTGAGAGAGGCCCGCTGGTTATACCAGTCGATAGCCTCCAGCTCTTCGATCAGGCTCGCCAGTGCGCGATGGGTATCGCGGACTTCCGGAGGCAGCTCCTGGGATGGTTCATGATAAGTACTGCTCATGGAAAACTCCTCTCTGATGGGCAGGTTCAAGGATGTCTTCGCCTGAAAGTATTTGGCGCCGGGCTCGAGAGGGCGGGCCCGGAGGTCATTTTTGCGGCTCTGTTAAATGCTACCATATCCGCCTGATTAAATCAAGACTTATTGACCGTATCCGGGCTACAGTGAGTCCGCTGTATCATGAAAATGGTGAGGGGCGGAGAAAATGCAGCGGCATGAGGCAGGGGGCACGGGATTCCCTTGCGCCAGGTCGCGGAGAGGGCGGAGCTAGAAGGCTTTTTCCAGGGCGAAAATGAAATATTTGTCGTTGAAATCGTAATACTGGTCGTTCGAGCTGTTGCTGCCCAGGCCGAACCCGACCGAGAGCTCGAGGTTGTCGGTGATCCAGGAAATGCCGGGCCTGAGCCGCTTGGTGAACTCGGCCTCGAAAAGCACAGCCCTGTCCCGCCGGTCCTCTCCGGAGGGCAGCGGGTAGCCCTCGAGGTCCAGGGCTGGCCGGTCGCTGAAACGGCGGCTGCGCACGGTGAACATCAGGGTCAGTATCGACTCTGCAGGCAGCATTTGCTTGAGCTGCAAAGTGCCCTCGTGGCCCAGGTAGCTGTAGTGGTCGTCGAAAAGCTCTTCATTGTTCAGCACCGATTCGCCGAGGTTGGACAGGTAGCGGTTGCGGTTGCGGGGGTTGAGCCGGGCGGTGTAGCCCGCGGTGATCCCCGTGCCCTCGGCCAGGCCCTGGGCCACTGTGAAACCCAGCTTGAACTGGTCGGTGCTGGGGAATTCATCGGCACGCATGCGGTACGAGTAGAAACCTTCGCCAACATCCTCCGGGAACAGGTTCCTGAGGAACATCCCGCGGCCGTATCCATAGCCCATGCCGGGCATGGGCCCGGAAACCGGGGGCGGCTCGACAAAAACCGAGTCCAGAGTAGAGATACTGTTGAGGTAGTTCTTGTGGTAGTAATTGGCGGAAAACCGCAGGGTGGTCCTGGATTGCAGGAACAGGCTGGTCTGGATGGAAAAGATGTTTTCCAGGTAATTGAACTCCGGGAATTCGGAAAAGTTCTTGCCGGTAAGGTTGTACCCGGCCAGCAGCATCAGGTCTTCCCTGAGGTATCTCTTGTAGTTCAGGTAAAATCCGCCCGAGGTATAGTTGAAATACTTGTAGTCTTCCGGGTTGAGCCTGGTTTCCACCTTGCCGCCGACAGCGAGCAGGTTGCGCGACTCGGGCCAGAGGTGGTTGTAGTGTGCGGAGAAGCCGTGCACGGAGAAGTCCCTCCGGCTCAGCTCGCGGAAAAGGAAAAACTGCCCTGAATAGCCTAGGTAGAACAGGTCCAGTGTCTCCGTGTCCTGGCCGGGACTGAACTGGTAGCCTAGGTCGGCGTAAGGTACAGCGACAAAGTCGCCCTGTCCTGTGTGGTTGCGGAAGATATTGTCGTCAGCCAGCATGTGGGTCCCCACGCTGACTTCTTTCTGGGCCCGGAGCATCCCGGCCCAGAGGAAAAGCGGTATCAGGCCTAGCAAGCCGAATTTTTTCATTGCCTATCTCCTGGGTCCTGGTCTGAATTTGCGCATCATCTCCCTCCTGTCGTCGATCCCGTCGCCGTCCCGGTCGATAATCCGGTCGCGCATGCCTTTTCTGAGCATCATGCCCCGGGGTGCATCCGCGATCCCGTCCCCGTCTTCATCGATGAAGCCGCGCATCATCAGCAGGCGCTCCTCCTTGATAAAACCGTACTTGTACCCCCGCAGGGACTTGCTGGTATAGCGCAGGCCGGTGATGTCGTTGATATGGTTCTTGTCGACATCGATGATATTGTCGTTGATCCCGTCGCTGTCGGCATCGATAAACTTGACTTCAAGGTCGTTCACCCCGTCGCCGTCGGCATCCACGAACAAGTCGTTGATTTTATCCTCGTCCTCATCTGCGAACTTGAACTTGTGAGGGTAGGGTTTCTTGGTGATATCGTTGATCCCGTCGCCGTCGGCGTCCCGGAACAGGTCGTTCTTGCCGTCGCGGTCCCGGTCCTGGAAGCCGAATACGGCGACAGGCGTCTGGGGTTCTTTATTGTCGGCTGCTTTTTGGGCTGCGGACCCGCCGGGCTGGACCGTTGATTTCCGAGTCTCCGGCCGGGCCTTTTCCTGCTGTGCGGAAAGAGTGCCGCAAAAAAGAAAAATCGCCACTGCCGCGCCGTATGTAATTCTTTTACCCATGATCCGTGATTTTGTTTGTTTTATCTGCCCGGGAGCCTCGGGTACGAGGCTCCCGGGCTGCAGAACTGCAGAATCGTTAATTGCTGCCGCTGCCGGCGGGAGCGGTTGTGCAGCTCCCGGGCGTTCTCACTCTTGCCCTTCCGGTAGAGCGCGACTGTCCGCTGAAAGCCGACCCGCGCTGCATGACAGTCTTGCCGGCCGAGCCGAGGCGTGCGCCCCTGACCGTGTTCCCGGCCGCGCTGCCGCGATACAGCGGGCTGTCGGGGTCGAGGGAGTTGATCACCCCGTCGCCGTCCGAGTCCTCGAGGCAGTCGCTGACACCGTCGCCGTTCTCATCGATGAAGCGGAGCCTGCGCCCGAAAACGCCCCTGGCGCTGGGGTCGCGGTAGAGCGGGCTGTCCGGGTCGTGGGCGTTGATCACCCCGTCGCCGTCCGAGTCCTCGAGACGGTCGTTGATCCCGTTGCCGTCCTCATCCACAAAGCTCAGGCCGCGCCCGAAAGCGCCCCTGGCGCGGGGGTCGCGGTAGAGCGGGCTGTCGGAGTCGTGGGCGTTGATCACCCCGTCGCCGTCCGAGTCCTCTAGATAGTCGTTGAGCCCGTTGCCGTCCTCATCCACGAAGCCCAGGCCGCGTCCCAGAGCCGTACCCGGCTCGCCGCGATAAAGGTCGCTGTCCGGGTCGTGGGCGTTGACCACCCCGTCGCCGTCCGAGTCCTCTAGATAGTCGTTGAGCCCGTTGCCGTCCTCGTCGGTAAAGCCGCGGAACCCGACATCCCTCATGCCGTGGCGGTAGGCTCCGCCCAGGGGCGTCGCTACAGCGGCCCCATCGTCCGCGGCTGCGTCATCGGCATCCTGGGCGTACAGTCCGGGATTCAAAGTCATCAATGCGCCGATAAAAGTGATTACCGGCAGAATTTTCAGGGTTTTCATCCGGCACCTCCTCTGCTCTTTAAAGGTAAGCTGATACTGCGAAAGATAAAATCGATGCGCGCACCCTTACCTTAATCAAGAACGGTGCCAAAATTGTCTGAAATATATTTGAAACCCTTAATCATTTGAATTTCAACAGGTTATACGCGAAAAAATACCGGCGGGATTTCCCTGGAAAATAAATAAATCTATATTATCGACATTTTTGTCGAGAGTTGTTCGACCAATTGGTCGAAAACACGAAATTTCCATCCTTTTTATCGAAAGCTTATTTGATTCCCAGCTTTTTCATCTTGTAGCGCAGGTTCCTTTCCGTGATTCCCAGCTTTTCCGCGGCCCGCACCTGAACCTTGTCGCAGGATTCCAGGGCGGCGGTAATCATGCGCCTTTCCAGGTTCTCTATCTCCTCGGTGAGCGAGCCGCCGATTTCGCGGACACCGGGAAAGTTATCCTGTCTGGCAGTGACCGAGGGGGGCAGGTCGGCCAGGTCGACCACCTCGTTCCTGGCCAGCACCATGGCCCGCTCGACCACGTTCTGCAGCTCCCGGATGTTTCCCGGGAAATCGTAGCGCAGCAGGGAGTCGAGCGCCTGCCTGGAGAAGGTCTTCGGCCCGAGACGCTCGCGGTTTCTCTGCAGGAAGAAATCAATCAGCGGGCGGATGTCCTCCCTGCGCGAGCGCAGGGGCGGGATCTGGATATTGACCACGTTGATCCGGTAGTAGAAATCTTCGCGGAAATCGCCCTGACGGATGGCTGCCTCCAGGTCGCGGTTGGTAGCGGCGATCAGGCGCACGTCCGCCTGCTGCACCTGGTCCGAGCCGACCCGCTCGAACGAGTGCTCTTGGAGAAAGCGCAGCAGTTTAACCTGGATCTCGGGGCTGATCTCCCCGAGCTCATCGAGGAACAGGGTCCCCCTGTCGGCGGACTCGAGTTTGCCTTGGCGCTGACGGATGGCGCCGGTGAAGGCCCCTTTCTCGTGGCCGAACAGCTCGCTCTCGATGAGGTTCTGGTTCAGGGCGGCGCAGTTTACCGCCACGAAAGGCTGGTCCCTGCGCACGCTGGCCTGGTGGATCGTCTTGGCCACCATCTCCTTGCCGGTGCCGGACTCCCCGGTGATCAGCACGGGAGAGTCGACCCGGGCCACCCGGGAAGCCATGTTGAGCACAGACTCCATGGCATCGCTGACGGAGATGATCTCCTCGAAGCTCTGCCGCTCGCCGAGCGACTCGCGAAGCATCCGGTTTTCCACCACGAGCTGCCTGCGCTCCAGGGCCCGCTCGAGGGTCAGCTCCAGCTCTTCCAGGTCCACCGGCTTGGCCAGGTAGTCGAAAGCGCCCTGGCGGACCGCCTGGACCGCGGAGCGGAGGTCTCCGAAGGCGGTCAGCAGGACCACCTCGATTTCCGGGTTGGCGGCCTTGACCTCCCTGAGCAGCTCCAGGCCGCCGATGCCCCCCATTTTCTGGTCGGTCAGGACCAGGTCGTAAAGGTGCTTGCGGACAAGCTCCAGGGCGGCCTCCCCGGAAGGGGCCTCTTCGGTCCGGTAACCCTTTTTCCTCAGGAAACCGGCCAGGGTGCGGCGCTGGTTCTCCTCGTCCTCCACCACCAGGATACGGTGGCTTTTCATGTTTTATCCTCCTTGTCTGCAGGCAGGGTGACCACGAAAGTGGTCCCCGGCCGGCCGCTGCTTTCCAGGGATATATTACCCCCGTGCTCGGCGACAATGCGCTGGACAATGGCCAATCCAAGACCCAGCCCACTTTGCTTGGTGCTGAAAAACGGCTCGAAAACCTTGTCCCGCACGCTTGCGGGGATCCCGGGGCCGCTGTCCTGCACGGAGACCTGGTAGTACCCCGGCAGCGGGCGTCCGGCCACCAGCAGGGTCCCCTCGCTTTCAATGGCTTCGGCGGCGTTCTTGATCAGGTTGGTGAAAACCTGTCTCAACTGCCCGGGATCGAAAGGGAACGGCCCGGCGGGCGCGATATCCGCTTTCACCGCGATCCGCCGCCCGGCGAGCTCGGCAGCGAAAAACTGCAGGGTATCGGCCAGCAGCCTGTCGATCCTCGCCATTTCTTTTTTCGGCCCGGGGAAACGGGCCAGGGTCAGGTACTGTTCGACTATCCCGTTGATCCTCTCCACCTCGCGGCGGATTATCTCGATGAACTCCTCGTATTCTCCCCGGCTCCCCTCCTGCGGGGTGAACTCCATCTTGAGGCGCTGGACATTCATCCCGATCGCGTTGAGCGGGTTGCGGATCTCGTGGGCCACCGAGGCCGAGACCTCGGCCATGACCTGGTACTTCTCGTTGCGCAGGGCCAGCTCCTCGGCGCGCTTGCGGTCGGTCAGGTCGCGCAGGATAACCGTAGTGTAGCGGCTGCCGGCAACCAATAAGGGTGAGGCGGTGGCCAGCACGGGCAGCGGTCCTGCAGAGCCGGGCCGGGGCAGCTCGGTCTCCAAGACCAGCGGCTCATCTGTGTCCAGGCTTCCGAGCTTTTCCGCCAGGCCGGGAGCCACCTCCGAGAGCATGCGGCCCGGCAGGGGCGGCCGGTCGGTGCCGCATAGCTTTTCGGCGACACGGTTGACCAGCAGGACCCTGCCGTCCCGGTCGGCGACAATCACCGCATCGCCCATGGATTCGAGCACGCTGTCCGAGAAGCTCTTGATGCGCGAGTGCTCCTGCTCCAGGTGCAGGTGGCGGAGGCGGAAAAAGTAGAGCAGCACAGCCACCGCGGCCAGCACGGCCAGCACCGCCATGCCGAAACCGAACCTCTTGCGGTCCAGCTCGGCAATCGAGCGTACTTCTTCAGTCGAGAGCCCGACCCTCAGGTAACCGAAACTCTCGCCGCCGAGCTGGAACAGGGCGGCCAGCTCGTAGACCTCCTCGCCGAAGAAATCCAGGCGGCGCCCCTTGATCTCCCCGGCGGCCAGGGGGAAGAACGGGTCCTTGCCGATACTGCCGATTTCCACCACGTCGCTCGAGGCCGCGATGATCCCCAGAGTGTCCTGGAGCACGGCGTAAGCCACCCCCTCCACTGCGGAGAGGTCGTCGAGGATCAGGCCGATTCCCAGCCGGCGCTGGAGCGCGAAGAGCTCATCCGACAGGGCATAGGCCACTCCCGCCCGGCCGTCCCCACCCCGCACGGCGGCCGCCAGGAGCTCGTTCCCGGATCCCGCCGGGTCCTGGATCAGCCTGATAAGCGGCTCATCCCCGGCGGCCAGGCCATCCAGGGATGCGGGCAGCATTCCGGGTGAGCCGCGCGGGTCGCTAGTTGCGATCAGTCCCCCGTCCGGACCGTACACCTCCAGGCGGACCAGCCCGTTCTCCGCGGCCGCGGCTGCCAGCGACCGCCCGGCCTGCGCTCCCCGGTCGGCCAGCATCAGGGCGTACCTGGCGTTATCCGCCAGGCGGGAGGCGAGCTGTTCCGAGATCTCGCGCTCTGCAAGCACTGCGTTCTCAGCGTCGTGCAGCACCGACTCCATCAGGGCGGCTCCCTTGCTGTACAGCATCCGGTCGAGGTTCTTCCGGTTGCTGCGGAACT
>JAFGTO010000243.1 GCA_016934095.1 Candidatus Glassiibacteriota bacterium | reverse complement strand
TCGAAAAGTTCGATCAGGCCGGGAGATGATTCCAAAAACTTTTTGCTACCGAACCTGAAAATCTATTTTTCAGCAGACCCTAAGTATGAATAATATTCATATTAAGCAGGATTATCTCCCATCCTCTCTCTTAGTGGGGTTCTGCGTTAATTTTAGGTTCCCCCGCGGAGCGTAGACCGGTTTATACATGGGGCGGGTCCTGAGGGTGCCGGCCATGGCCTTTTTTATCCTCTCGTGCGCGATTTCCAGGTACTCTTCCAGGACTTCCGCCCCGGCCGCACGCCTGTTATGCCTGAGCGAGGCCACGGCAGTCGATCCCACCCCGATGAACGGGTCTACCACCAGGTCGCCCGGGGCGGTCATGCTCAGGACCAGTCTTTCGATTAATTCCACGGGGAACTGGCAGGGATGGACCGTTTTTTCGATATGGTTGTGTTTGACGTTGGGTATGGTCCATTTGTCGCCGGGGTTCTTGCCGAGGGGGTTGCAGGAGTACTCGCCGGCCCTCGGCCCCTTGAAATGTTTCTTGCCCGGATATTTCTGCGGCACGCGGACAGGGTCCAGGTTGAAGGTATAATTGTCTGTTTTGGTGAACCAGATAATGACCTCGTACCTTCCGGAAAACCTTCTCGAGCAGTGCAGGCCGTGCTCGAAATGCCAGACAATCCGGTTCCGCATCTTAAGGCCGTGCTTCTTGAAGCAGTCGTAGAGGAGTATGTCGAGCGGGATGATTTCGCCGTTGTTCACATAGTTGCCGACTTGCCAGCAGATACTGCCGGTCCGGCTGAGGACCCTTACGCACTCCGCGATCACCTTATCCTGTTGCTCCAGGTAGATATCGAGGTCGAGTTTTTTCTCGTACGGTTTTCCGATGTTGTAGGGAGGCGAGGTAACCACCAGCCCGGCGGTTTCATCGGGGATACCGTTCAATAACTCCAGGCAGTCTCCGGGGAAGATGGTAACCAGGTTGTCCGGGGAGAACCCGGTTTTTATTTCATAGCTTGTTTCAATGCCCGGATCCAGTAGTCTGATATGTTTGCTCATGGTTGCCTGGCTTGCGTAAAAGATCTAGCTTCCCGCCGGGGTCCGCTGCCCGGCCAGGTGCACGACCACCCTGCCGATTTCCCTGCCCTGGCAGGAGACCACGATGGGGTAGTCGGTGCCCCTGCCGTCGATGCTGTGGCGGCGCAGTAGGCCCTGGTCGGTAGGGATCTTGTAGCCGCGGTCCTCGCCGGTATTGTAGTTGAGGTCGCCCACGAACCCCTTGAAATTGACCTGGAGCTCCTTGCCGTAGGAGGGCTTGTCCAGCACGGCATCGGTGATCTCGAGCACCGAGCCGAGCGGGACCTCCAGGGTGGCCCCGTCGGCCACCTCCACCCGGCGGCCGTCCACCAGGATGGCCAGCAGCTCGAGACGGGGAAGCTGGGAGGCCAGCTCCGCCACCCTCGGCACGCCGGTCACCACCCGGTCTTTGGTGAAGGCCAGTTTCACCGAGGCGCACTTGAACGAGTCCTTGCGGATCACCACCCGGGTTGGATATTCGATGGTGAACGGCTTGCCCAGGTCGTTGATCCCGCCCAGGCCGATGATGTCCGCAGCCAGCCCGCGGCTGTAGTTCATATCTATATGTTCGAGGGTGACCTGGTCTCCGGGGTTGAGCAGCAGGGTCTCGCCGTCTTTCAGGGCCACCCGCTCGGTACCGTTGATAACCACGATCAGGTGGTTCAGCACCGGTTTTTCCACCAGGATTTTCGGGTTCTCCGGCACGATGTCGAACTCGTTCATGAAAGCGTTGATCACCATCCTCTTGTGCCGCACCTTGATCTCATCGGAGGGGATCTCCTTGGAGCTTTCGATGCCGAAAGACGGGATCCGGTGGTGGATCAGGGAATAGTAGGTGGCGCTCAGGCGCTGTTCCGGGTGCATGGTCCCCTGGCTGACAGTGTTGTGGTTGTTGAACTTGAACCTGTAATTTTCTTCCGGGATCATGGCATTGACCACGGAGCATACCTTGCGGGCGATGTCTCCCAGGCGCAGGACCCGGCCGGAGTCCGGGATAGTGTAGACATCGGCATCCGCGATGATCGATTGGCCGAAGCGCATCGGGTTGTGCAGCTCGTCGAGATACTCTTCCCGGTAGAACCCGGACCCGTCGTGCAGGTTCAGCAGCACGTCGCTGCGGCTGATCAGCTCCTTGAGGATCTCCACGATACGGGTCTCGGTGTCGGTGTCCCGCCTGAGTGCGAACTTGCGGTTCATGTCGCCGTTGGGGCCGCGCTGGTTGAGCAGGATGGCATGGAAGTTGGCACGCGGCACCACGATCAGGTTGCCCTTGCGCAGCGAGATGTCCGCGTAGAGGTCGGCCGCCAGGTAGCCGCCCGGCTCGTTGCCCTGGATCCCGCCGATGATCATCATGGTAAGGCCGGGCTCGTAGCCGCGGATGTCGTAGACATGCAGCTCGTAGTCTGTGTTCTCGAAATAGGTCTTGTGCACGGTCTCGGCGGAAAAGCCCGGGGCGACCTGACAAACCAGGAGCAGGGCGAGAGACGGAATACAAGACCTGAGAGAAAAAATCCTTCGCATGGGCAGCCCCAGGCAGACCTGCGTTACAGGAAACTGTTGCCGGGCGGATCCCTGCCGGTCAAGACAGGATACTACCACGCCGTGCCCGGCTGGTCAAAGCGAGCCGGTTTCTGCTCGGCAGCCGGGTTCAAGGTACATCTATTAATAATACTAAAATTTCGCCCTTTAAGGCCAATATTTTTTTCGGCGGCAGCATTTTCAGCTTTTCAGGCAGCAGTGTTTGTATTTCCTGCCCGAGCCGCAGGGGCAGGGGTCGTTTCTCCCCGGCAGGGCCGTTTTTTCCCTGGACTCCCGCGGCTGCCGCACCGATTCGGCCAGGGCCTGCAGCTTTGAGACCGCGTGCTCGTAGAAAAGCATCAAGCCCTCGCAGAGGTGGCTGGGACGGCCGAATTTACCGCCGCCTGCGGCCAGGCGGTCCTTGGGGCAGCCGCCGTAACAGATTTCCAGGTACCGACAGGCCGTGCATTTTGCCGGCAGGTCCGCCTTGAGGTGTGCGAAAGAGCGCTCGCGGTCTGAAAGATAAATCTTCGCCAGGGGTTTGTCCATCAGGTTGCCCAGCAGGTAGTCTTCCGCCACGAAAAAGTCGCAGGGGAACACCCCGCCGTCTTTTTCCACCACCAGGTAATGGTCGCAGACCTTTCCCAGGTTGCAGATACTGAGCCGGGGCTCGCCGGCCAGCAGGGCCACCAGCCCCTCGAAAGTGCGCACCGAGACTCGTCCCACGTCCCCCGGGTACCAGCAGTCGAACACATCGCAAAGGAATTGGCCGTAGCCGCGCGGAGAGCAGTTCTGCGGCGCGGGCTTCCCATCGGCCTGGCCGTACTCCACGCAGGGGATGAACTGCAGGTGCCTGAACCCTTCCCCCACCAGGAACCGGTAGATTTCACCGCCCAGCCTCTCGCTTTTCGCGGTGATCATGGAGAGGATGTTGAACTCCACCCGGTGGCGCCGCATCAAGGCTGCTGCGGCCATGACCCTGTCGAAAGTCGGCCGGCCGCGGTGGTCTTTGCGGTAGTGGTCGTGCAGCGGCTGCGGTCCGTCCAGGCTCAGGCCCACCAGGAAGCGGTATTCGGCCAGGAACCCGGCCCAGCGCTCGTCGAGCAGGACCCCGTTGGTCTGCAGGGCATTGGCCACGGCCTGGCCGTTCCTGCCGTGAGCCATCTGGAGCTCGACCGCTTTTTTATAGAACTCCAGCCCGGCCAGGGTGGGCTCGCCGCCCTGCCAGGTGAAAGCGCTGGTCGGGAAACCATAGGACAGGTAGTCCCCGACCATGCGCTCGAGCACCCCGGCCGGCATCACCCCGGGCCGCCCAACGCCCAGGTGTTCATCCGTACCCAGGTAGAAACAGTAGCTGCAGCTCAGGTTGCAGCGGCTGCCCACCGGCTTGACCAGCAGGGTGAAAGGTTTCAGGGTCCTGGCGTTTTTCATGTCATCTATTATACTCCCGGCGCGCCCTGATTGCAAAACAAAGATCCAGCCTTGAGCCCTGGCGTTGCCAGCCTTGCCCGCCGGAATCCGCCGGCGGAGTTTCCCCCGGCCGGGTAAGCAGGCCGCAGGTTTGTTTGCGCCCCGCTTGCCCGGTTATTATTTTGCAGGGTGGTTTTCTCGCCGGGGACAGAAAAAAGCGGTCCCGCCGGGCGGCTGGATTTCAGGCACGCCTTTTGCTTGTCTGATTTTTTCGAGCAATGGTTCGAGTCATCCCGCTGTGAAAGAGGCAGACAAGTCATGAGATCGGTTTTGAAAATACTGCTGCTCCTGGCGGCTTTTCCTGCCGGCGGCCTGCGGGCCGGGGAAATCGAGATACTCCGGGGGCAGCTCGCCGGGGTCCGGTCGAGGCTGGATTCCTCTTACCTGCGCCGGGACTCGCTGGAGGCCCTGGCCGGTCTCCAGTCGCAGGAGGTGAGGCAGCTCAAGCTCAAGCTTGAATCCGGCCAGTTCGCCCCGGTCGACCAGTACCGTCTGGAGGCCAGGCTGCGGGCCAGCCGGGTCCTTGCCGACAGCTTGGATGCACTGAGCCTGGCTGTCTCCGGCCTGGAAACCCGGGCCGCCGGCCTGCAGGCCGAAGGAGACAGCCTCTGCGGCGCGGCGATCGACTCATTGAGCCCGCTGCTGGCTGAAAGCGGCTCGCTGAAAGATTTGCAGGAAGTCCTTCAGGAAATCGGCAAGTACCGCTCGCTGCGGTCGTTTTTCGGGCTTGGGACGGCTGGGGTTTTCATCCGGCCGGGGGAGGGGTTCGGCCCGGGCGGCTCCGGCATGGAGGCAGGGCCGGGAGACTCGCCCGAGGACATCCGCGAGAAGGCCGATTTCCTCTCGGACATGGCGGATAAGTGGGCCCGGCGGCTGGCCCTGGTCGACTCACGTATCGAGAGGATCAAAGACGAGCGTTTGATCCGCGTGCGGATCGGTGAATTCACCCAGGAGCTCTCGCTTTTCGACCATGGGACTGCCAGCAGCCGGGCCCGGGTCGAAGCCTCCGGGACAGAAACACCGGACGATATGCAAAAGCCGGTCAGCCGGGAAGAGGTCTTCGGCCCGGAAGCGGACTTTCCGCCGCTCGCCGAGCCTTCCCCGGCGGGCTTGGGCAGGGACCTGGAGCTTTATGACCTGGAAAAATCGCAGGCTTTGACCGAGGCGGTCGAGTCCCTTAGCACCGATGACCTGGAGGGCCTGCTCAGGGCGCTGCAGGCGCGCAAGGACTCGCTCGGGACCGACCTCGATTCACTGCGGGCCTGGGGGCGGAAGCTCAGGCTGAAAGCCGTGGAAGTAGAGCGGGAAAGGAAGGGTTCCCCCCGACAGTGAACCTGACACAGCCAAATCCCCCCTGTTTCTACCGAGAGGTCTGCCTGTCTTTCTGCCTGGCTGCCTGGGCCGCCTCTATCTGCACGGCCGACCAGCCGTCAACCACGGCCGTCTCCCGTATTACCACCTCCTGGGAATATGATAACAACGTGCTCGAGGAAGCTGCGGGTAAGACTCGCGGCGGCTCCGGGGCGGTCTCGCTTTTTTCCAGGGTCCGCTACCGCACCGGCTCGGCGGTTACCCAGCTCGATTTCCAGGCCGGGTACAAGGGCCACCACCGGCTCTCGGACTCGGACAGCCTGACCGCCGGGGACATCCTGGTCCACCGCCTTGCCCTCGGCACCGAGAGGCGTCTCCCCGGCGGCTGGATTGCCGCAGCCGGCGCAGAGCTCAAGAGCCGCAGCATCTACCGCAAGAACAGCCTGAACCTGCTGAGCGAAGAGGGCTACACCCGCGGAGCGGGCAGGCTCTCGGTCAGCCGGAGCCTCTC
Source organism: Candidatus Glassiibacteriota bacterium (assembly GCA_016934095.1). GTDB lineage: Bacteria > Gemmatimonadota > Glassbacteria > GWA2-58-10 > GWA2-58-10 > JAFGTO01. The sequence goes on along the minus strand of JAFGTO010000243.1, from coordinate 1,395 downwards.
CGGTCTCGGCTCGCTAACCCTCGGCTACCGCTACCTGTTTTTCGACTGCGAGACCTTTCACAGTTTCAATTACCGGTCGCACAGCCCGCGGGCCGGTCTCTCCCGGAGGCTGGGAAAATACCTGGCCGGGGCTCTCGAATACAGCTTCACCCGCCGCCGCTACCGCCGGCTGATCGCGGTACCGGACGGCAACGGGGGGATGGTCCAGCTCAACGAGCGCCAGCGGGACAGGCTCAACCAGCTCGACTTCACCCTGAACTACAGCCGCGGCCTCGTGCTGAACCTCGTCTACAGCCTGCAGCGCAACAGCTCCAACAATTTCGGCTTCTCTTACTGGAACAACCGGGTCGGCATTATCCTGGGCAAACGCCTGCCGCTGGAAGTTTTCCTCAACGCCTACCTCTTTTTCGAGATCAGGCGCTACAGCGACAAGACCGACCAGCCGATCCTGGTCGAAGTGATCACCGAGGAAAACGACAACAACGGCTGGGTGCTCAAGCTCTCGAGACCGGTCGTGCGAGCGCTCGAAGCCTCCTTCACTTTCAGCTACTACCGCAACCAGTCCAGCATCCGCAACCTGAATTTCAACAAGAGCCTGCTCAACCTGGGCCTTACCCACCGCTTCTGACCTCTCAGGATTCTGATACGAAATATCAGAAATCTGATACTTCGCCGGGCCGCCGGACCTCAAGCCCGGCTGGTGGGGTACGCTCCGGCGGATCGGGGATAAATTTTCTTTGCGGCCCCGGGGGCTTGTCTGCTCAAGGATTTAAGGCGATAATACTAATGGAAAGAAAACTGGCTCTCCGGTTTGGAACACAAATTGCTTTTTGCCTGGAGCAGGATAACGGCAACTGTATTTCGAGGAGACCATGAAAATCAACCTGAATATACCGCTGGCGGAGATTTATCTCCTGTCAGTCCTCTGGCTGCCTTCGCTGGCAGCGGCCCCCGCTGCCACGGAGCAGTTGGCCCGCATCGACAGCGCACGGGCCAGGGTGAAAAACACCATTTCCGAGCTGGAGGAGCGTGTGGCCCTCACCCGCAGCGCGGGTGAATTCGTGGAGGAGCTCGGCCTTTTCGACAACCGTGTCTACGGCAGGGTGGCCGAGAGGAGGACCCTGCAGGATGATAAGGTCAATACCCTGAACGTACAGATCGAAAACAAGTCGAACATGCTCGAAGCGCTGAAGAACACCGAGGGGACTTACAGCGGAGGCGATAAGGATCTGGGGATCCTGGACGGAGACCGCGGAAGCCAAGACCCCCCCCCGGCCGTCGACCAGGGAAACGAGACGATAGTCAAACAGCTCGAGGGCGAGATCGCAGACCTGAACCGGGAGCTGAACCAGCTCATCCTGCCCCTGGAGGGCGGCACCGAGCTGCTGGACGGCT
>JAFGTO010000242.1 GCA_016934095.1 Candidatus Glassiibacteriota bacterium | reverse complement strand
CCTGATCATCCTGCTGATCGATGAGCGCCCCGAGGAAGTTACCGACATGGAGCGCTCGGTGAAAAACGCCGAGGTGATCAGCTCCACTTTCGATGAGCCCGCCGAGCGCCACGTGCAGGTGGCGGACATGGTGATCGAAAAAGCCAAGCGGCTGGTCGAGCACAAGCGCGATGTGGTCATCCTGCTCGACAGTATCACCCGCCTGGCCCGCGGCCACAACGTGGTGGTGCCGCACAGCGGCAAGATCCTCTCCGGCGGCGTGGATGCCCACGCCCTGGACAAGCCCAAGCGCTTTTTCGGCGCAGCGCGCAATATCGAGGAGGGCGGGAGCCTGACTATCATCGCCACCGCCCTGATCGAGACCGGCAGCCGCATGGATGAGGTGATTTTCGAGGAGTTCAAGGGTACCGGCAACATGGAACTGGTGCTGGACCGCGCCATGGCCAACCGCAGGGTGTTCCCGGCCATCGAGGTCAACAAGAGCGGCACCCGCCGGGAAGAGCTCCTGCTGACTCCTGAAACGCTCAACCGGGTCTGGATCCTGCGCAAGTACCTGGATGACATGTCGCCCGCCGAGGCCATGGAGTTCCTGATTTCCAAGCTCCGCGATTCCAAGAACAACCAGGCGTTCCTTGACTCGATGAATACTTGATAAAGCCGCCCTTTCACAGGCTTTATTCCTCCAGCGCAGATGCCATTTGACCATGAGCCGGATCCTGGCAGTCGATTACGGAGAGCGCAGGGTCGGCCTGGCTGTCTCGGATGAGACCGGGACAATCGCCACCGGCCTCGAGACCCTCGACCGCCGCAAGTACAAATCTGACCAGGCCCTGGCCGCCGAAATCGCCAGGCTGGCCGGGGAGTATGCAGCGGTGATGATCGTGGTGGGCCTGCCGCTCAACATGGATGGCACTTCCGGGGAAGCGGCCGCCCGGGTTGTGGGCTTCACCGAAATCCTGGGCTGTACCACCGGGGCCGGGGTGGCCACCTGGGATGAGCGGCTGACCACGGCGGCAGCCCTGCGTACCAGGCGCGAGCTGGGCCTGCAACTGAAAAAACGCCGCGACAAAAAAGAAATCGACCGGCTCTCGGCCGTGATCCTGCTGCAAAATTACCTGGCTTACCAGCGCCAATCCCGCAAACCTGACGTTTGACGTGCAACGCGCGAACCTGACGTTCGACGCACAACGCGAGCCTGGTTAAGAGGTAGTACCTGTGTTTATATTCCGCGGGCAGGCTAAGAGGCTTCCCTGCCACGGGCACGGCGAACCTGACGCAAACCTGACGTTTGACGCATAACGTGAGCCTGGTTGAGAGGTAGTACCTGTGTTTATATTCCGCGGGCAGGCTAAGAGGCTTCCCGGCCACGGGTACGGCGAACCTGACATTCGACGCACAGCGCGAACTGGGTTGAGAGGTAGTACCTGTGTTTATCTTCCACGGGCAGGCTAAGAGGCTTCCCGGCCACGGGCACGGCACGCCGTGCCCCTACACATCGAGTGGACGGACCTTTGCGCCCCTGTGCCTTTGCCCCTTTGTGCCTGGTTTCTTTATGCCTGGGCCGGGAAAAATCCGGGCTTCCAACCACAGCCATCAAGCAATAAATTATGCAGAATAAGCAGAAAACACTGCTCCGGACTATGAAAACGTCCAAATCAAATAAGCTCTCCTTTTCCGGGCTCTGGCTGGTGGGCCTGGTCTTTTTCTTCACCAACAGTTTCTTCCTGGCTGTTTTCTACCTGACCCTGCCGCCGGCCAGGACCGGGTACGTCAGACTGGAAATACCCGTGGGCAGCAGCCTGCGTCAGATTTCCACCTCGCTGGTCGAGAGCAGGGTGATCAAAGACCGTTACAGCTTCGAGCTGCTCTGCAATCTCCGCGGCCTGGACAAGGACCTGCGCGCCGGGACCTACAGCATCCCTCCCGGGTCCACGACCTGGGAGGTGATCAGCCTGCTGCTGACCGGCCGGGGCAGACAGATCAAGGTAACCATCCCCGAGGGCCTGACCGGCGCCCAGGCGGCAGGGAGGCTGGCCGCCGCGGTCCCCGCACTGGACAGCCTGCGGCTGAGCAGCCTGCAGGAGGACAAGAAGCTCCAGCGCAGGCTGGGGGTCGAGTCGCCCGGCATGATGGGCTACCTCTTCCCGGACACCTATTTCATCACCGATGCCATGGATGAGACCGGTGTCATCAGCCTGATGGTCCAGCGCTTCCAAGAGGTCTACTCCGAGCTGACCCGGGACAGGCCACCCGCCACCGGGCTGAGCCGCCACGAGAGCGTGATCCTGGCCTCGATCATCGAGAAAGAGGCCGTGGCGGCCCGGGAGCGGCCGATCATCGCCTCGGTCTTCCTCAACCGCCTGCGGCTCAAACGCCCGCTGGAGTCCTGCGCCACCGTGCTCTTTGTCCTGGGCAAGCACAAGTCCAAGCTGCTCTACCGCGACCTGGAAGTCGAATCTCCCTACAACACCTACCTCCACCGGGGTCTGCCCCCGGGGCCGATCTGCAACCCCGGCCGGGCCAGCCTCGAGGCCGCGCTCTTCCCGGCGGACACCGACTACCTGTATTTCGTGGCCAGGGGGGATGGCACCCACGTCTTCAGCCTGACCCTCACCGAGCATAACCGCGCCAAGCGCCGGATCGAGAACGGCATTAACGACGGCTGAGAGAGCTGCCTTTCACAATTCTGCTTTTCACCCTGCCGGGAATATTTTCGCTTCTTTCATCTTGCGGCTTGACTTTTCCCGATTCTACTCCTTAACTTTAAACTCCCTTTCATCTTAGCCGGGGAAGAGACATTTTCCGGGACCGGGTGCGGTTTTTCGCGCCTTCACGCGGAGCGCACGGCCGCCCAGGCAACTTGTGTATTTGAACCCCGAGGAGAATTTCCCATGCGTAAATGGCGTTCCAAGAAATGGCAGCGCCGGATGGCACTCAGGCTGGATTACAACTACATGATGAGCGATTTTATCGGTGTGAAACACGGGATAGAGGAAAAAGACCTGGCCGGCCTGGGCGAGATTTCCGGCAGGGTCCACCTGGCGCTGAAAGAAAAACGCGAGAAAGGCCGCATCGGCTTTTTCGACCTGCCCTACGACCGGGAGACCGCTGCAAAAATCACCGCTTTCGCCAAGCCAGCGCTCAAGCGCTTCGAGAACGTGGTCATCCTGGGGATCGGCGGCTCCTGCCTCGGGGCCAGGGCCCTGCATACCGCCCTGGCCGGCGGCTGGTGGGCCAACCTGGCAGGCCGAAAGGCCCGCGGCCGCATACCGCGCTTCTTCTTCGCAGACAACGTGGACCCGGAAGGGTTCAGCCGGCTGATGAATGCCGCCGCGCCGAAGAAGACCCTCTACCTGGCGATCAGCAAGAGCGGCACCACCGCCGAGACCATGAGCCAGTTCCTGATCGTGCACAAGCTGCTCGAGAAAGAGGTGGGAAGGAAAAAGGTGGCCGAGCACCTGGTGGTGCTGACCGATGCCCAGCAGGGCCGCCTGCGCAACATTGTCGACCGCGAGGGCCTGACAGACTTCATCATCCCTGACAACGTGGGCGGCCGCTTCAGCGTCTTCACCCCGGTGGGCCTGCTGCCCGCAGCCCTGATGGGTATCGACCTCGAGCTGCTGCTGGCCGGGGCAGCGGCCATGGACCAGCGCACCTGCAGGGAGGATTTCCTCTCCAACCCGGCCTACCTGGCTGCGGCCCTGCTCTTCCTGGCGGACCGCACCAGGGGCAAGTACGTCACCGTGATGATGTCTTACAGCGATGCCCTCTGGGACGTGGCCGACTGGTTCCGCCAGCTCTGGGCCGAATCCCTGGGCAAGAAGCTGTCCACCTCCGGCAACGCGGTCTTTACCGGGCTGACTCCGGCCAAGGCCCTGGGGGTCACCGACCAGCATTCGCAGACCCAGCTCTACATGGAGGGCCCTTTCGACAAGGTACTGGTCTTCCTGGCCGTGGAGAGCTTCGCCTGCCGGGTGCCGATCCCGGCCCTCTACCCGGAGCTCCCGGATGTCCATTACCTGGGCGGGCACACCATGGAGCAGCTTTTCACCGCGGAGCGCCTGGCCACCGAGTATGCCCTGGCCCAGGCCGACCGGCCCAGCTTCACTATCACCCTGCCGGAGGTCAACCCCTTTACCGTGGGCCAGCTCCTCTACCTGCTCGAGGTACAGACCGCCTTTGCCGGCGGCCTGTACAACATCAATCCCTTCGACCAGCCGGGAGTGGAGCTCGGCAAGCACTATACTTACGGCCTGATGGGACGCAGCGGCTACGATGGGAAGCGCGAGGAGTTCGAAAACCGTCAGCCCAAGAAAGACAAATACTTCCTGTAACCGTGAACAGCCGCGGCTCGAGGGTACCCGGAGACCCGGACACCTTTTTGCCGCGGCGGGAACCATTGAAGTGGAGACATGCGATGGGCAGGTACGCCGAGCTGCTGGACCAGTGCAAGTTCGATGAAAAGGGATTGCTGACCGCAGTGGCCCAGGACCGCGCGAACGGCCAGGTGCTGATGGTGGCTTTCATGAACCGCGAGGCCCTGGAACAGACCCTCGAGCGCAGGGTGGCCTGCTACTGGAGCCGCTCGCGCGGCAAGCTCTGGGTCAAGGGCGAGACCAGCGGCCACCTGCAGAGAGTCAAAGAGGTCTATTTCGACTGCGACCTGGATGCAGTGGTACTGGAGGTCGAGCAGGAGGGCGGGGCCTGCCACATCGGCTACCGCAGTTGTTTCTACCGCCGGGCCAACCAGGATGGCGGTCTCGAGGTAACCGGCGAGAAGGTCTTTGACCAGGAGGATGTCTACGGGAAATCCTGAGCGGAAAGACGGCGAGGGGCTGCTTTACGGTACGGTGGCGGTGCTGGGAGTGGGCTTGCTGGGCGGCTCGCTGGCCCTGGCTTTCAGGCGCTCGGCCCTGGTGGGCAGGATTATCGGGGTGAGCCGGCCGGCCACCATCGGCAAAGCCCTGGAAATGGGGGTGATCGATGAGGGCTTCCCCCGCGAGCAGACCGGGCGCGCCCTGGCGGGTGCGGACCTGGTGGTCCTTTCCAGCCCGGTCAGCGTGATTGTCGAGCAGCTTAAAACGGTCGGGCAGTGGCTCAAGGAGGGGGCCACGGTAACCGACGTGGGCAGCACCAAGCGGACAATCGTGGAGACAGCCAATAACTGCCTGCCGGAACAGATAAAATTCGTGGGCGGGCACCCCATGGCCGGGTCCGAGGTCTCCGGGGTGGAAGGGGCCGACCCGTTCCTCTTCCAGAACGCGATGTATGTCCTCTGCCCGGCGCGGGACATCGACAAGCCCGCGGCCGACAAATACTGCCAGCTGGTGAGCGCAGTCGGCGCCCGGGTGCTGATGATGAGCCCCGGGCGGCACGACTCGATAGCCGCGGCGATCAGCCACCTGCCGCAGATGCTGGCCGTGGCCCTGATGAACCAGGCCGCCGAGGCCAACGACTCGGACCCCAACACCCTCAAGCTCGCCGCCGGCGGCTTCCGCGACCTGACCCGCATCGCCGCGAGCCCGTTCGGCATGTGGCGCGACATCTGTGCCACCAACCGAGATGAGATCACCAGGGTGATCGATGAGTTCACCGGGCGGCTGAGACTGCTGCGCGGCCTGGTGGGCGCGGAAGAGCTCGGGGAGAGGTTCAGCGCCGCGGCTGCCGCCCGCGCGCTGATCCACAAAGATGCCAAGGGT
>JAFGTO010000241.1 GCA_016934095.1 Candidatus Glassiibacteriota bacterium | reverse complement strand
GACAATTGCTATTTTCAACATCATTCAAACTGCCATAAACCGCGAATTCTATATTGTAGTTATACGTAAGTTATGAAACAGCTTCTATTTTTTTCGCTCGCTAACCGGTACAGCAAACCGCGGGGAATGCACTCGCCGGGCAACTCAAGGCTCTGCCTGGGGTGCGGGCACTCCTCCCCCCGGCAGGCCCGGGCCTTCCCGCCTGCCCGCTATCTCATCCATCCCGGTCGCCAGGGCCAGCACAGCGCCGCTGCGGCCCAGGATGCGGTAAGTCTTCAGGCCGTCCTCCTGGACCAGCTCGAACCCCATCTCCATCCGGTCTACGATCATGGCTCCCGGGGAGACCGCCACCCGCTGGAGGCGGTAGCGCCAGGAGATCAGCTCGACAGGGGTCAGCGGGATACCCTCCCGCTCCTGGGGACCCAGCAGCGCCAGGGCCCCGAAAAAAGCTTCCGCGGGGTAAATGCCCCCGGCCAGTGTGCCCACGGCATCCAGTGGGTAGTTGCGGGTCTTTTTTTCCTGCACGAAAAAGTCCGTGTACTCGCGGGGCATGACGATGCTCTCGAGCACGTTGTTCAGCCCGTCCACCAGGTAAAAAAACATTCCTTCCGTGTCGAGGACGATCAGGGTGCGCTCCCAGGAGGGGAACTTTCCGATCAGCTCCAGCAGGTGGAACGGCTCGATGATCAGGGAGCTCTGGTAGTAGGGAAGGTCGGAGTACATCTCCAGGAACTGGTCCCGGCTGAGGATCACCCGCTCATTGGCGGCTACCAGCTCCACCAGGCGGTCGACCGTCCTGATACGCTCTGCCACCACTTCCTGGCGGCGCACGTCCTCGACCAGGTTATCCAGTCTCTGCTGGACATTCTCCGAGGTGGAGACATTTTCCCAGACCTGGCCGAAAACCCGGCGGTCCTGGTTGTGCCAGGCAAGATAGCGGCCGATGGCAGTCTCCACGTAGCTGTAGCGGAACTCCAGCCAGACTGCGGCCAGGGAAACCAGGCCCACCAGCAGGCCGAAAACAAGCTGCGACCGGTATTCTTCGAAGCCACTGAAGATTCGCATGAAAGCACCCCGGGCCGGGGAAAAGCGCTTTTGCCGGAAAACGCGTGATCGTTCAATAGCCAAGGCGGCGGTTATGGCTAATGGTGCGAGAAACAGCGCTCGCCGGTAAAAACCATGGCTATCCCGTGCTCGTTGCAGGCCTCGATCACCTCGAAGTCGCGCAGGCTCCCGCCGGGCTGGATGATCGCGGCGATCCCGGCCTCGGCGCACAGGTCGATCGAGTCGCGGAAGGGGAAGAAACCGTCCGAGCTAAGCACGGCTCCGGCCAGGGCCTGGTCCCCGGCATTGGCCCGGGCCTTGGCCACGGCCTGCTCAACGGCTCCCACCCTGTCCTGCTGGCCGGTGCCCACCGCCAGGGTGGTGCCTTCCCTGGCGATCACTACGCCGTTCGAGCGCACGTTGAAATTGACATACCAGGCGAAAAGCATGTCCCTGGCCAGCTCGGGTTTCAGCTCCGTGCTAATGACCACCTTTTCCCCGGACTTCATCTCCGCCTCTGCAGGCTGCAGGTCCTTGGCGCTGCTGATCGAGGTAAGGAAAGGATCGGCCACGACCAGCGAGCCGTCCCCGAGCACCTTGATCTCCTTTACTCCGTAGGTCTCATCACCTTCGAAGCGAGGCAGCTTTTTCAGGTTGGGCACCCTGATCACCCGGATATGGCGGTTGCGGCCGAAACGGGCGTGGTCAGCGAACACCTCCAGTGCGCCCTCCTCGTAATCCGGGGCCACCACCTCCTCCACGATGGTGCTCATGACCTCCTCGGCGGTCTGCACGGAGACGTTCTTGTTGAAGACTACCACCGAGCCGAAAGCGGCGCGGGCATCGCAGTCGCGGGCACGGCGGTAAACCACCACCTGGGGCTCATCATCGAACTGCACCGCGGCGCCGCTGGGGTTCAGGTGCTTCATCACCGCGCAGGCCGGGCGGTCGAAATACTTGACAATGCCCAGGGCATGGTGGATGTCCTCGAGGTTGGTCTGGCTCAATCCGCCCTTGCCGCTCTTGAGGGTCTCCATGGCTCCCATCACCGAGGGGCCCTCCTGCAGCCTCCGGTAGAACGCCGCACCCTGGTTGGGGTTGGTTCCGTAGCGCAGGTCTTCGACCTTTTCATAGGAGTGGCCCAGCACCTCGACCGCATCCGGGAAAACCCTGCCGCCGGCGGTGAAGTAGATACTCGATCTGCTCTTGCTCATCCGCGACTCCCGAAAAAAATTTATCCTTCAAGGCCAGCCTGTGATGCCTGGATAACATTGCCGGCAAGATAGCTCAAGCCGATTTCACGGTCAAGCCATTTCCGGCAGGAGTGCCTCAAATTACCTGGACAAATCAGCCCTCGGCCGGTCCGTGATCAGCAGGGCCCAGTCCGTGGAGTCCGGGGTGCTGAAAACCAACTCGCCCCCGGCCCTGGCAACCTCGCCGGCAGCGGTCAACCGCCCCTGCCGGGGATCTACCCAGTAGGCGAAGTAAGCTTTTTCCGCCTGCGGCAGCTTCAGGGAGAACTCCCCTCCCCTCGGCTGGTAAACCAGGCAGCAGGTCCCGGGCAGGGCCAGGCAGAAACCGGCCGAGACCAGGCTGTTGTCCGGGGTCATGCGCTCGAAAGGCAGGGATTCGAACAGCTTTCTCAGGACCGCCGCAGAGCGCCAGTGTTCCGCCCATTTGCCGAAATCAAGCTCGACCGGCCTCTGGTCCTTGTTGAAAATCTGGCAGGTCCCGCCGGCGGTGGCGATGGCCCAGATCCCTTTGCGGGCCTGCTCTGCCTGGCCCGGCTCGACAGGGGTCCACTCGATGAGCGATACCGGTACCGGCCGGCCGGCTTCTTCCACCTGGCGCCGTACCTTGAGCACCGCCGCATTGAGCGAGTCCGGGTCGGTGGTGTTGTACTGCAGGGCGGTCAGGTCGAAACCGGGATTCCCTGCCGGAGCGAAGCTGTCCGCCGAGAGCTGGTGCACGGTAACCGGGTGTTTAAGCTGATCGTACTTTTTCAGCCAGGCGGCCCGGGAGGTGCACCACTCGAGGTCGAACTCCTCCTCGAACTCCTCGGCCAGGTCCCAGACCAGGCCCGGGTAGCTGCCGAAACGGGCCGCGGTATAGCGGAACCAGAGCTCTTCCTGGCTGGGTGTTATCCTGCGGGAGATCCCTCCGCAGTCATCCAGGTAGAACACCAGGTGCGCCACCACGCCGCGCTCGGCCATGCGGTCGAGCACCCCTTCCAGGCGGTTCATGAAATCCAGGCAGATGGTCTCGAAGTCCGGGTTGTCGAACCCGCCGCGCCAGGGGGTTACTTTCTCTCCCGGGCCGCCGTCGCCCGGGCCGGCATTCACCATGCCGAAATAGAGGATATTGCAGCCCGCCTCCGCCAGGCAGTCGATAGCCTCCAGCCGCTGTGGCTGCGAGGCGAAACCCGCCGCCAGGAAGGACTCGGGATCGTTGGCCCCGGTCTCGAAGAAAAAACCGCCGTCCGCCCACCTCAGGTACCAGGGATATAGCCGGTCGCGGACCAGCGGGCCTTTCTTTCCGGAGGCCACGCAGTCGAACCCGCCCCCCGTACCCCCCAGCCCCTTGATATTGGATGAAATTTTATATTGCCAGGGCCCGAGCTCAGGGGGTGCGAAACGTATCTTGTAGACGTCACCGGAGCTGCCGCCCCTGCCGTCCCCGTCGTAAAAGCCCTCCACCTCGACACTTTCCCCGCCCGGCGAGGTAAAGACCGCTCCCAGCCTGACTGCGGTAAAGGGATTGCCCTGCGGCTCCGCGTGGAATATCAGCTCGAACCGCTCCCATTTACCGACCTGCCTCCGGCCTTCACAGCCCGGTAAGCAGAGAATTATCAATACTATTACGGCGGACAAGAACCGGACTATTACCATTATTTTTACCTTAATCTTTGTCTGGATCACTTCTTCTTTAGTTCAATAAGCGTATTGAAAAATACAAATTTCCAGCGAATATGGCTGTCTAGGGCCGTTTCCACCCCTGGGACAACAACATGCGGCAAGAGAGCATTAATCACATAACATATTAGATAACTTACAGTTACGGTAGAAACGGTTTGCCTTGCCCTTGACAGTCCGTGAACCAAGAAATTTTACCACGGGGCGTCGAGGTATTATTTAAACGCCCTCCTAAACAAGTTAAAAACAATGCATCCGGGAGTCAACTTGGATCGTTGCGGCCGCCCGGCAGTCCCTGCCGGGTACCGAATAGTATTGATCCCGCAGCAGCGGTATGTTAGACTTTAGACGAACCAAACCTTATTCTTTCGCTGAACTCACGAACCTGCAATCCACCGGCCGGGTCAAGTGGACAAACCAACGAGCGCCGCCGGACGGGTGCCCAAGTATCTCCCTTACTTGAGCGTGGCTGTCGGCCTGGCAGCATTGCTGCTGACCGTGGCCACTCTCGAAGACCTGGGGATAACCACCGATGAGCCCGGCTACTACCGTTCCTGCCTTAAGCAGATAGAGTGGTTCGGCCAGGCCGGCGAGGCTTTCGCGGATGGGAAATGGGCTGAGCCGCTCAGCAGCAGCGTGCTCGACAGCTACTGGAACTACAGCCCCGAATTCAATGTCCACCCGCATTTCTACAAGCTCTGCAGCTCGGTTACCCTGACTCTTTTCGGGAGGTGGCTGGGCCCCATGGGGGCCTACCGGCTGTCTCCGGCGATCATGTTCGCCTTACTGGTGGCCCTGTTGTTCCAGACTGTGGGGCGAAGGTACGGGACAGCCGCGGGGTTCTGGGCGGCCGGGGCTTTCCTGCTGATGCCCAGGGTGTTCGGCCATGCCCACCTCGGGGCCACGGACATGCCGCTGAGCCTGCTCTGGTTCGCCGCGGCGGCCAGTTTTTACCGGGCGCTGGAGTCGCGCCGCTGGGCGGCGGTCTTCGCCGTGGTCTACGGCCTGGCGCTGGCTACCAAGTTCACCGCTTTTATCATCCCGGTCCCGCTGGTCCTTTTCGTGCTGCTGACCCGCCGCTTCAGGCAGGCGGTCCTGCCTCTGGGGCTGGCGCTCGTGATCAGCCCCCTGGTCATGCTGAGCCTTAACCCCCAGTGGTGGCACGACCCCTTCGAGCGGATCTTTACTTTTATCTTCAGCAGTATAACCAGGAGCCGGCACTACTACAGCGATGCCTCCATCCATTACCTGGGAAAAGATTACGTCTTTTTCCTGCCCTGGCACCACAGCCTGGTCTACACGGCATTCACCGTGCCGCCGGTCGCTCTGGCCGGTTTCCTCTACGGGTCTTACAAGACCCTGAGAAATCCGCTGGCTGACCCCTGGGCCAGCCACATGCTGCTCCACTGGCTGGCGCTGACAGCGGTGATGATGCTGCCCGGCTCGCCCGGGCACGACGGGGTCCGGCTGTTCCTGCCCTCTTTCGCCTTTATCGCCGTGCTCTCAGCCAAGGGGTTCCACCATCTCGTCCCCCATGCCAGGGAATTGCTCGGCAGACTGCTTGGAAGGCTGAAAACCCGGGCGCAGCCGCTCGCTGCGTCTGTACTGCTGGGCCTGCTGGTGGTCCCTGCCGCAGTGGTGCTGGCCCGCCTTCACCCTTACGAGCTCTGCTACTACAATGTCCTGGCCGGCGGCATGAGCGGAGCCGACAAGCTCGGCATGGAGACCACCTACTGGTGGGACCCGGTCAACGGGTCGGCCTGTGAGCTGATCAACACCACCCTGCCGGACTCCTCGGTAATCTCCACCAGGAACAACGACCTTTTCCGGTTCCTCCAGGAGCTGGGAAGGATCAAACCCTCTCTCCGCTTCGATGTCATGTACCCCGAATACTACCTGATCTACTTCAGGCAGGGCATTTTCAGGGACCTGGACCGGGTGATCCTGCGCTACGGCCGGCCGGTCTGTGAGGTTCAGAAAAACCGGGTCCCGCTGTTAAAAATTTATAACTACCGGGAATCCGTGCTGCAGATACTTGCCGATGTCAACGCCAGGACCCAAAGTCCGGGCCACCCGGCGTCCCTGCACTATGAGGCGGCCCTGGCCTATGAAGCCCTGAACGATGTCATCCCGATGCTCGACGAGCTGAAACGGTGCCTCGAGCTGAAACCGAGAGACTTCAAGGCGACTATCCTGCTGAGCGATGCGCTTTTGCGCCTGAACAGGCCCAAAGAGTCGATCGCGCTGCTGGAGAGACTCTCCGGTAACATCGAAGACCCCGAGTCCTGGAACCGGAGGATGGCATCGGCCCATTACCAGCTGGGCAACCACCTGCGGGCCGTTTATTACCTCAACGAGGTGCTCAAGGTCAAGAGCCTGGATCCCGAGACCCATGCCATTCTCGGACAGATCTATTATGTGCAGAGGAATTACCAAAAGGCCATAGAACATTTGAAACTCACCCTGTATATCAACCAGGACGACGTGGATATTTTACACCGGATCGGCAGTATCGACCGCGAGACCGGCAACATTCCCGAAGCCCGGAGGTATTTCGAGAAAGTGCTGGAGCTGGAACCCGGACACCCCGAGACCCTGACCGACCTGGGCATGCTGGCCCAGCAGGAAGGCGACACCGGGGGTGCCGAGAGCTTTTACCTCAGGGCCCTGGCGGCCGACAGCACCCAGGTGGTGGCTAGCGGCAAACTGGCCCGTGTTTACCTGGAGTCCGGCAGGAAAGACCTGGCGGAAAAATATTACCAAGCCGTCCTTGCAACGGAGCCTGATGACTTCCAGGCCCACCTGGGCCTGGCGGCGGTCTGCCTGGATGACTCCAGCCGCTGGCCGGAAGCCCTGGAGCTTTTACGGACCGCGGCCCGGCTGGACCCTGAAAAGGCCGAATACCTGGAGAACAATTTCCTCATCCCGCTGCAGCGGAAAATCGCCGACCAGGCCAACCCCTGACCGGCCGGAGCGGGCCCGGGTCGGTATCATCCGGCCAGATACCTTTTATCATCCCCGCCGCCGCCTGCAAATTTTGTTGTTCCGGGCCGGCTGAGCGTTTAGTTTATCCTTGCCTTCCTGCTTCCTGACCGGGCCGGGACACCGACACCTCTGGAGAGAACGATGAGCCAACTGCAAGCATTCAGCCGCCCCGCCGGCTTGCCCGGTGTTACCCCGGTTTTGCTGACAGTCATGCTGGCGGCTGGGGCGCTTTTCCCTTCCTCCGCAGCGGCCCAGGACGACTGGGGCAGGCTGCAGATGTTCGAGGACGGAGACCTCTCCCGCTGGGAGCTGACCGGCCCGGGGTCCATGCAGCTCGACAGCACTTATGCCACCCAGCGCAGGCACAACCTGAGGGTCGAGTTCTCCGCCGGGTCCGCTCTGCGGCTGGACCTCCGCGGGCTCTGGCGCATGGAAGAAATCGTGCGCGAGAAGTACAGCGACGAGGGCGGCGGGGGCTGGAAGATCTACGAGGCTTTCTTTACCGACATTTACTCGCCGGCGCCGGTGGAGCTCCTGGTCGCTTTCAGCGACAGCCTCGGGGGCTCCCGGGAAGCCCTGAAGACCCTGAAAAAGGGCCTGAACCGCCTGCAGTTCCGGCGCGAGCAGCTTGCCGGGGTGGATTTCAACAGCCTGGCCCTCGTCGAATATAGTCCCGTACAGCCGGCTACCCTCTACCTGGACAATGTCCGCACCTGGGAATACCAGCCCGGGCTGGATGAGCGGGGCAGGATGGACATCAGCTATTCCGACTCGGTGGCCTCGCCTCACCTGGCCTGGCAGAGGCCGGACGCCGCCGGGCCGGTCCGCGGCCTGTTTGTCCCGCGCGCCGGGGCCGGCAGGGTGATGGTGGAGCTGATGCAAAGGTTCGACCTGCAGCCCGCCACCGTAACTTTCGAGCCCTCGCTGGGCCTTCACCGCTGGGCGTTCGGCGATTTCTACGGCACCCGGGCGCTGGGCTACGACCATGTTGCCGACAAGTTCACCATCTCATATACCAGCCTGACCGACGAGCTGGAAAGCGACAAACCTTTCGAGGTGATCGTGCTGCCGCCGGTGCGCGGCTGGCAGAACATGCCGCCGGAGCTGAAAGCGGCCCTCAGGAAGCGGGTGGCCGACGGCTGCGGGCTGGTGCTGATCCAGCCCACGGCATCGACGGAGGTCGCCGATGATTTCCGGGAGCTCTCGCCCCTGGCCGGGGCGGTGCAGCTCGAAAAATTCCGCCCCCGCGAGAGCGACCAGGAGGAAGTCAGGCCGGCCGCCATGAAAAGCGGCCCCTGGAGGGCCGGGCCGGCGCAGAGTTATATCACCCGCAACCTGCCCCTGGAGCTGATACCCACCGGGGACATCCGCTACCTGGAATACCGGGCCCGGGGCGAAGTGGCGATAACTGCCGGGGACGGCAGCCCGATCCTGGTCCTCGGCAGCTACGGCAAGGGCCGGGTGGCGGCTTTCGCCTGGGCCGATGCCGGGATTTTCCCCAGCGTGCGGGACCCCCTGGAGGAGAAAAACGGCCTGCCCTACTGGGAATACCTCTATGCCCTGATCGGCCGCGCAGTGCGCTGGGCCGCGGGCCGGGACTCCGGCGAGGGGATCTATAACCCCGGACTGGAAGCCGTGCAGGGTAAGGGCGCCCTGGAAATCAGCGCCGAGATCCGCAGCGCCCGCCCCTCTGACAGGGTCCGCGTGCTCCTGCAGGACGGCAGCTTCAGGACCCTGGCCGACACGGTGATAGCCGCGACGGGCCCGGGACGGCTGAAAGCCGTCTTCCCGGAGATCAAGCCAGCGGGCCTGCTGATCGCCAACTTCTGGCTGATGACCAAAGCGGGACCTGTCGTGGATTTCGGCATCGTCTCGCGCGATTTCCCGGCCGGGACCTCGGTGGCGCGGCTGGAGCCGGCAACCGACAAGGTAGCCCTGGGCGGGGAGGTCTCCGGCAGCCTGGAAATAGCAGGGCCGGCCGCAGCAGTGGCCCTGAGCCTGACCGATAACCGCGGGCGCCTGCTGGCAGTGGACACCCTGCTGCCGGGGGCCGATGGGAAAGCATCTTTCAGCCTGCCCACCGCCGGCTGCCTGACCCGCCGCGCCGTGCTCGGCGCCGGGGTGATCGATGGCACCCGGACTGCAAGCCAGACCCGGACAGCGCTCTTCGTGGACCGGCCCGCCGCCTGGGATGACTACGAGGTGATGATGTACCGCTTCATGCCAGATATCATCCCCGGCGAGTGGGGCTTCCTAGACCGCTACATGGAAGAGTTGGGAGTTACCGCCTGGGCCGCGATCAACCCGGAGTTCATTTTCCGCAGCAACCTGAATGTACAGACCGAGACCCGCCTGGACAGCGAGGAATCCCTGGACGGTGAAGGCGAAAGGCCGTACCGCGAGCAGAAACGGCTCTACCTCGAGACGCGGGACAAGAAATACCTGCAGCGCCTCCACTGCCAGCACGACCCCGCCTACCTGGCGGAACAGAAGAAAGTGATCACCGAGAAAGTCAGCCTCTTCAAGCATTTCAGCCCCTTGAGCTACTACTGCTACGAGGAGCCCTCGTACACCCACTACGGCGATGCTTTCGACCTGTGTTTCAGCCCCTACTGCCTGGGAGAGTTCCGTAAGTGGCTCAAAGAGCAGTACGGGTCGCTGGCAGAGCTCAACTCCCAGTGGGGAACGAGGTTCAAGGACTGGGAACAGGTGGTCCCGGATGACACTTTCGAGGCGCAGGCGCGGGGCAACTACTCGAGCTGGGCCGACCACCGCACTTTCAGCGAGCTGACCTACGCCGGCAACTACGCCTACGTGCGCGGCCTGGTCCGCGGGCTGGACCCCGAAGGCCTGGTGATGATGACCGGCACCCAGCGCACGGTGCCGCACAACGGGTACGACTACTACCTGCTGGACCAGACTATCGACCATACCCAGCCCTACGGGGAGCCGGAGCGCCACCGGGACTTCATCCGGCCCGGGGGCAAGATCACCGGCTGCACCGGCTACGGGGTTTCCGGCGACAAGCTGGCTTACGAGATCTGGGGCCGGCTCTTTTACGGGCACACCGCGGGATCCGCCATTTTCTGGCAGTTCTCCACCATCGACCCGGACTACCGCCTCTGCAGGAGCGGCAGGGACATGGTGGCGCTTTTCCGCGAGATCCGCCACCGGGGACTGGCCCGCCTGCTGAGCTGCGCCTCCTACAGCCCCAGCCCGGTGGTGCTGTTCTGGTCAATGCCGAGCATCCACGGAGCCTGGATCCAGGACGGACGGATCGTGGAGGAGGACGGTGCGCCGAGCGAGGTTTTCGAGCGCTGGGAATCCAATTACGAGAGCTGGCGCTGGCTGCTGGAGGACCTGGCGGTGCCCTACCGCACCATGTCCTGCCAGATGCTTGATGGGGGCTGGCTGGAAAACTCGGGGGCCGGGATACTGGTCCTGCCAAACACGGTGGCGCTCTCGCAGGCCGGGGTCAAGGCTGTCGAGCGGTTCGCCGCCGGGGGCGGGGTGGTGATCGGCGACGTGCAGGCCGCCTGGATGGACGGCCACTGCAGGTGGCTGAAGCAGGGTGCCCTGGACGGGCTTTTCGGTCTACGCAATACCAGGCCGCGCATCCTTGCCCCTGGCGACAACATCACCGAGAGACCCGGTGGCTGGAGTCTGGGCGAGGCCGACCCGCGGGTCCGGCCCGGGCCGAAGACCCGGCGGCACGACCTGGGGGCCGGATTTCCGGCAGCGTTCGTCAATACGGCCGGCAAGGGGAGCGCCTGGTACCTGAACGCTTTCATGGCGGGCTACGGCAGGCTGCGCCAGGACGGACTGGGGGCCGGTGTGCGGGCCTCGGCGGCCGCCCTGCTGGAGAAAGCCGGCTACCGCCCGCAGATCACTGTCAGGCCGGCCGGCGGCGGCGATTTCAAGGCCGCCAGGGTAGTGGGCTACGACCTGGGCCGGGGCGGGCACCTGGTCGGCATGCTCAAAGATTATCGGGGGCCTTACCTGGAGCAGGACATCGATGTCACCCTGCCCGCTGCGGGCTACCTGTACGATGTCCGGGCCGGGCGCTACCTGGGACGCGGTGCCACCATCCATACCACTATCGCTACCGGGGAAGCCAAGCTGCTGGCCTGCCTGCCCTACCTGGTGGAAGCCGTGAAAATCAGTGCCCCGGAAACAGTGCGCCCGGGCCAGGCGGTGAAGCTGGCGCTTTCGCTGGAGACTGCGGAAGGGATCGCGGTTTGCCCCCATGTCTTCGTGCTCGAGGTCTTTGACCCCGCGGGCCGCAAGCTGGGCTACTACGGCGGCAACCTCGCAGCCGACAGAGGCTCCGCGACCGCAGCTTTCACCACTGCGCTCAACGACAGCCCGGGACGCTGGCGCATCCGGGCCCGGGACGTGGCAAGCGGCCTGGCCGTCGAGAGATATTTCACCCTGGCACCCTGACTACAACTATTTAATCCACAGATTACGCAGAGAGAAAAAAAAGACAAGAGGATTTATGCTATAATAGGTGCGGCCATGGAAGTTCATAAGCAACTCGGCTGCGGTTTCCTAGCCCGGATTATTCATAAATTTTCGCAACGAGCAAGCCCTGTGCTCTGTCAGGCGCGGGCTGGCATCCTTTTTGCCTTCCTCCCCCTGGTCGGTTTATCCGAATACCAGTGCCAAAGCAAAAAGGCTGCCAGCCCGCGCCCACCGGCGTTTTAATCTGCACAAGTCAAAGTCCTTATGAATTATCCAGAATAGAAGCTGTGTACCAGGAAGCACTGGCTCTTGAATTTTCTGAACGAGGAATCCCCTATAAGCGAGAGGTAAAATTCCCGGTGCATTATAAAGGACAGCAGCTCGAGGCTGTTTATCCGGCAGACTTTGTTTGCTTCAACTCAGTGATCGTTGAGCTCAAGGCATTGACCAAGCTTGGCAGAGCTGAAGAAGCCCGGATAATCAACTATTTGAAAGTAACCGGAAAAGAAGTCGGTCTGCTGTTAAACCTCGGTACAAAGTCTCTTGAATACCAACGCTTTATTTTTTCAAAATCTGATAAATCTGTGAAATCTGTGGATTATAACCAAAATATTGCTATAAAACTTTATGGAAAAATCAAATAATAAGATGTTTATCCACAACAGAGAACTTTCCAGGCTGGAGCGCAAGGTGCTCGGGCTGGTTGCCCGGGTGCCGCCAGGGGCCCGGGTGCTCGAGCTCGCTCCGGGCAGCGGCGCCCTGGCCGCGGCCGTGGCCGGCCTGGGCCACCGGGTCGAGGCCCTGGACATCCACCCGGAGCTATTCGGGCAGGCCGGGGGGGTGAGCTGCAGGTACGGCAACCTGGATGAGCCGCTGCCTTTCGGCGACAATACTTTCGACCTGGCCCTCTGCTGCGAGGGTATCGAGCACCTGGAGTTCCAGTATGGCTTCGCCCGGGAGCTGGCCCGCGTGCTCCGTCCCGGCGGCAGCCTGGTGCTCACCACCCCCAACATCGTCAACACCGCCAGCCGCCTGAGGTTCCTGCTGACCGGGTTCTATGCCCTGGCGGTCAGGCCGTCGAGCGAGTTCCGGCGCGACCGCACCATCGAGCACATCTACCCGCTCACTTTCTGGCAATTGAGACACATCCTGCACACCGCCGGCCTGCTGATCGAAAAGGTCTACACCGACCACATCCGCAGGAGCGCGTTAATGCTGGCCTGGCTCTGGCCGCTGAGCTACCTCTTTACCAGGCACGCCATGCACAGGGAAAGCGAGCCGCGCCAGCTCCGGGCGAACCTGGAGATCCTCGGGCAGCTCCACTCGGCCGCGCTGTTTTTCGGCCGCACGCAGATCATCCTCGCCCGCAAGGGAGCCTCCACCTACCTGGATGATTGAATAAAGAGAATGAACAAAGTGGAGAGAGATGGTCTGCTCCCTGGAAACTGGACATGTTGAAATCTCATAATTACTGGACTCGTCTTCGGGGAGCAGGTCATGGGTACGCCCCCGTTGATGGCGGAAAGATAATTGACCTCTTGTCAACAACAGAAAAGCCTTAGTCGCGTTTCCCTGGGATGGGCACGGGTCGCACCGGCAGCGGCCCGAACTCGTACTTGGCAGGGGAGAGATCTATCTCAGACG